>NZ_JBSPZA010000007.1:0-133485 GCF_053851535.1 Desulfoplanes sp. PS50
GTACGTCTGATGTTGAAAAAAATTGAGATGCCGCCATGTCTTCTCGATCGTGTCGTGAGCTTTGAGCCCAGCTCGACCACATATCGGGCATGTGAACGTACTCCCTCGGGGGAATCCAAGTCTGATGTCGAGTCGCTCATCTTGAGCATCGAATTCAGATGAAAGTACCTCCCAAGGCGGAGTCAAACCAAGTGCTTTCTGGAAGAGATCTAAGTCTTTCATAGCTGCTTTTCCTACTCGGTGGCCCCCCAGATCTCAACCCCCTACCCACACGAAACAGCGAGGAGCCTCAATTTTTTGTAGTTTTTCCTCAAACATAGCGCTCTCCTTTGAGAGAAATTACCTTCAACCATACACAAAACATACTAGTTACAAGATGTACTATTGTCCATTAATTAGAAGCAGTAAAGAATCCTACCTCAACAGACAGGCTCTCAATCACCCCATAGAAGTTGAACAAGGATCCCGTCCAAAACACCAAGGTTGTCTGTCCTACCTTGCGCCCCTCGAAACCGGTTAAGCTTTGGGTCAGACATTCTCGGATGCTTGATACAACTGGAACAGAAAATGACGAGTGCCCTTGATATCTCTCCTGGGCATACTGTCACCGCCTTCAGGTCCCCCTCTATCCTATCCGAAAAAATCAAAAACATATTTGACCGCAGTAAAGACCATGACACCGGCCAGCATCCATTTGATGTCCCTGGCCGGTACGAACTTCTGGCACCTCGCCCCAAGATACATCCCTGCCATGCCTCCCAGGCCGAAAAGAAGTCCCAACATCCAGTCCGGCGCCACCGAAAGGTCAGGATAGAACGGGGCGATGACCTGATAAAAGGCGACACCCGCCACCGAGGTGACAAACGTTCCCATGAGGGCGGCCCCGGCGACGATATAGACAGGCAGTCCAAAAAAGGTGATGAAAAACGGGGCGATTATGGAGCCTCCGCCTATTCCGTAGATTCCCCCGACAATGCCGACAACGAAACTGAGCAGAAAAATACCCCAGAATGAGACGTCATATGTTTCATCGTAAAAGGTGAATCCCAACCGCTTCAGATTCCAGTGCGTAACCGTTGTGGTGGGCAGAGCGGCGGTTTGGGATTCCCCGGCAGCGGCGTTGCCGGATTCGATCATTTTCTGAAAACGTGTTTCACTAACCTTCCTGTTTTCTTTGGGCGCGCTTTTCAGAACATCCGCCACCATCTTCCACCCGATATAAAGAAGGACAAAGGCGGCAAACAATTTGAAATGTCTGGGGTCCGGCAGATAGAGCACCCTGGCCATGGCACCGATAAAGACACCGGGCAGGGTGCCGAAGACGACAATCCACGTCAGCGGCCAGACCATCCGTCCTTCCCGCCAGTAACGATACACCCCGCTTGGTATGGCAATAACATTGAACACCTGGTTAGTGGCACTGACCGAGGGATTGGTATATCCCAGAAAGGACATCTGGAACGGCAAAAGCAGAAAAGCCCCTGAAACACCGCCCATGGACGTGAAAAAAGAGATGACAAAGGCCACCAAGGGCGGAATCCACAACGCGACCTCGATACCGGCAGTCTGAAAAACCATAAAGCCCCCTTCTTGAAGGAAACGTATTGCCAACTGTCACGAAAATTTTTATATTGGTGACAATAAAACATGCGCATGTCAAGTCTGGTTTCAAAATGGCCAAAAAATGTTTAGTATCGTACTCGTGAAAGTCTGCCATAAAAAACAAGAAAATTTTATAACCTTTTGAACTTAAAACCTAAAACCTAAAACTGCGGCTTGGCCGCATTAGAAAATCCTTCTTCCCGCCCATGCAACAAGCGCGGGAGACGCATCAATAAACCCTGCAAACCAAGGAATGGGGAATGACCGGCTTGAATCGAAGTGACGATGGGCGAATTGTATCTCCTGCCGACCAAGGCGACTGTCTGGACTCTTCCCAGCTCAACCAGCTGGAACGATCCTTCCGGGAATGGGCAAAAAATTCGAAACGTCAGGATGTCCGTTTGTCCAGGCTGAGCGTTCTGCTCATCTTTCTGTTGATCAGATATACAGGGGCCAAACTCAGTGAGGTGCTTTCGATCAACGTGGAGAAAGACATCGACTGGACCCGCTGTCTGGTGAGGTACCGCGTAGATGGTGCCACAACCTCAGCGCCTCGGGAGGTCCACATCGCCCGATCGCTTGCCGAGGAAATCAGGAAGACCATTCATACGTTGCAATCACACAGGGATTCACCACGACCGCTTGACCTGGACCCAGGTTTTGTTCGCCGCAAAATGTATGAACAGGCTCTGGCATGCGGTTTTCCCAAGCGACTCGGCGGTCCGGAGGCGATCCGCAAGGCCCGGGGTGTGGAATTGATGCAGAGCAACATCCCCCTGCCTGCGGTTCAGATGATGCTGGGCCACTCGACGCCCAACCTGACCTCGTCGTATGTCGCCTTTTCAAAGGATGAAATTCAAGCGGTGGCCAAACGTTTCCTGGAAAAGGAATCCGGCCGCACAACAAGCGCGCGGAACAGCTTTTTTGGTAAGATAACGGAAATTGTGAAGGGTGACATCCAGGCACGCGTTGTCATGGAAACCCTGGAAGGAGCCCGTATCACCACGGTGATCACCAATGACAGCCTAAAGCGGCTCGGCTTGCGTCCGGGCAGAATGATCACGGCCGAGGTAAAGGCTCCGTCGGTCATCTTGCATGGCGGAGATGATACTCTCCAATGCAGCGCGGAAAACAGGCTCAAAGGGGTGGTGACCAGAATAACCAAAGGCAGGATCAATACGGAATGCATCCTCAAAATTTCCGCCACAACAGAAGTCTGCGCCATTACATCGTCAAAAAGCGTATCCTACCTTGCATTGAAGGTCGGTGACCACATGTGGGCCGTGTTTAACTCTTCGGCCGTGGTCCTCCATGTCGATTAGCATCTTTCTTCCGCTTCAAACTTGTGCACCTGGAGTGAACCCGCTATCCTGACAAATATATCAGGGGGCTCCAGCAGTCATCCGAGCCTCGATTTCTTTGCAACCCCACCCGGTACCGACCGTCTCCCGTCATGCCGCCTGAAAAAACCTCACGCGAACATGAAGTATGGTCGTCATCAATCAGGAAGAAATCATGACAATCCCTATTCTGGCCCTGCTCGCCGGTCTGGCACTTCTGGTATGGAGTGCCGACCGGTTCGTGGAAGGTTCGGCCTCTACGGCCCGGCATTTCGGCATGCCTCCCCTGCTTATCGGTATGGTCGTTGTCGGATTCGGCACCTCTGCTCCGGAGATGGTTGTCTCCGCCATGTCCTCTCTGGCCGGAAATCCCGGGATCGCCCTGGGCAATGCCTTTGGATCGAACATCACCAATATCGCCCTGATTCTGGGGCTTACCGCACTCATAAGCCCCATTGCCGTCCACTCCCAGGTTCTGAAGAAGGAGCTGCCCCTTCTCACGGCCGTGACCGGGCTGGCAGCGGTGCTGATCTGGGACGGCGAAATAACCCGGTCTGACGCCGTGATCCTGCTGCTCGTCTTCGCCGGCCTCATGGGCTGGACCATCCGGCAGGGCATGCAGAAAAAGACAGATGCCCTGGGAAGCGAAATGAACCAGGAGCTCGAATCCAAAACCATGCCCCTGGGCCGCGCTGTTTTCTGGCTTATTGCCGGACTGATAGTGCTCATTGTCAGTTCGCGCATCCTGGTCTGGGCCGCGGTGACCATTGCCCACTTTTTCGGGGTCAGCGACCTGATCATCGGCCTGACCATCGTGGCCATAGGCACCTCCCTGCCGGAGCTGGCATCCTCGCTCATCGCCACCAGAAAAGGGGAGCATGATATCGCCCTGGGTAACGTGCTCGGATCCAATCTCTTCAACACCCTGGCCGTGATCGGCATAGCCGGAGCGATCCATCCAATGCGGGTGGCCCCGGAGGTTTTCAGCCGGGACATGCTGGTCATGGGTGTGCTGACCCTGTCGCTGTTTCTCTTTGGATACGGATTCAGGGGGCCGGGACGCATCAACCGGATCGAAGGCGGCCTGCTCGCCGCTGCCTTTGCCGGATACACCATCCTCTTGCTGACCACCATTGGTGGGTAGAGGCAGACCAATGGACACGCAGCAACCGACTACTCCACAAGGGATTACCAGTGTGGCCACTGGTTTCAAATGGCTTTTGTCCGCCCTCCTCTTTCTTGGACTCAGCTGCGGGGTTCCCTATCTCATCTATGAACGGATCGGTGCCGAGTCCCTGTCCCTGCTTCCCCGTGTGATCCATCCCCTCGCCTTTACGGGAATAGCAGTCCTTCTGGTCATCTATTTTACAAGCGACGCCCTGCGCCTGTACTATGTGTTCAAAGTCGCTGGTCACCGACTGGATGCCGGGAGCCTGGCCAAACTCACCTTCATGAACATCCTGTTCTCCAACGTCACGCCCATGGCCACGGGAGGCGGATTCGTCCAGGTCTGGTATCTGAGCAACAAAGGGGTTCCCATCGGCACGGCAACGGCCGCCACGACCATCCGGACCTTCATCGCCATGCTGCTCATTTTTCTACCCATCCCCCTGCTCGTGGCCTTTCTGCCCAATTTCCGAGAGGGCGGAATAATGGGCGGGGCCGGATGGATACTTGCCTGCGTGGCCATGGGATATCTGCTTTTTTTCCTGGTCATGCTCTTTCGCATCAAATGGCTCTTGGCGATCCTGGATCTGATGGCCAAGGGGGTGGTCCGTTCCCGCCTTGTGAGTGCACAGCGGATGCAGGGCGTCAAGTTCAGATGGCTCAGGGAGTCGGTCAGGTTCTCCCGCTGCCTGACGATCTATTTTCAGGGTGAACGCCGGGCCGTTTTTCTGTCCATTTTCTTTACCGCAATATTTCTCCTCTCCCTCTTCTCCTTTCCCTATCTCCTGTTTGTGGGTGCGGGCTATCACCCGGATTATCTCACGACAGCGGGTCTGCTGACCGTCTCCACCTGCATCATGTATTTCGCACCCTCTCCGGGCGGGGCCGGTTTTGCCGAGGGCGTTTTCGGTCTCTTCTTCGCCTCCATGGTCGATCCCTCCGATCTCGTGGGCATCATGATCATGTGGCGCTTTCTGACCATCTATCTGGGCATGCTCATAGGCATTCCCGTGACACTGCACGAGCTTGTCCCAAGGAGGGGATGACATGAAACGATCCTCGTGGTGGCGACTGCTTTTCTACCTGAACGTGATGATCCTCATGCTGGTGATCTTCTACAAGATCTACCTCAATTTTTTCGAGCAGAACTACGAGGCGGTTCACGCCGATCAGATCGAAACGATCGAGTCACTCCTTGAGGGTCGCGATGCGTTCAGTTTCGCCGTTGTCGGGAACATCAACAATTCCGTGGGAATCTTTGAACGCAAAATCATTCCCGAACTGAACACCAGCGACGTCGACTTTGTGGTTTCCGCGGGAAACGCGGTCAGCGGAGGGGGTGAAGACAAATACCGCGCCCTGCACCGAACCCTGGAGCGTCTTGAAAAACCCTATCTGCTCACCTTTGGGGACAACGAATACGACACCTTTGGCGGATTCAGATATTACGACCATTACGGGCCATACATCTTTGCCTTTTCCGCGGCAAACACCCGATTCGTGTTTCTGGACAGCTCCGGCAAGACCTCCTTTCAATGGCAGGCCCGCTGGTTGGAGGAAGAGATCGAGGTCGCACCCAACGACAATGTCATCGCCTTTACGGGCCATCCCCTCTTGCCGGTGGATACCACGGGGATCTTTGATCTGGATATGGATTATCTGGCGGACGAGAAATTCCGCGATTTACTGGTTCCCCTGCTCGAAGATCCCAGGGTGAAGGCGGTTTTTTCATCCAATCTGCCCCTTTTTTCCGTCCAGGAATCAAAAAAAACCCGATTTGTGGTCACCGGCGGTGGCGGCGGTCTGGTCGTGAACACTGACCGGAGTTTCTATCACTACGTGAAGGTGCATGTGCACGGGGACCAGGTCCGAATCGAGCCTGTCAGGCTGTCCATCGGCCAACACCGGTTCTTTCGGACCGTTGAAAGCCTCTGGTTCTTCATCCATTCGCTCTTTTACGTCGGGTATCTCAATTATCTGCTCGTGGTCTGCTGCCTGATCGTGAGCGCCTACTGGCTGTATTCCCTCTTCCTCAAGGAGCGCGACTACTACCCGGACTACAGTCAGCCCGCAGACCCCCATCTCGACCGGCCCATCAGAGTGGCCATGTTCACCAACAATTATCTCCCCTTTATCGGAGGGGTACCCATTGCCATACACCGGTTGGCAACAGTCCTCAAAAAACTGGGGCACACGGTTCTGATCGTTGCACCCCGCTACGAACACAAGGGCTCGATCACGGACGACAAGGATGTCTTCCGAATCCCCTGCTTCACTCATCCCACAGCCGACAAGGGCGTTGTCGTACCGAACATCTTTTCCCTCGCTGCGGCAAAAAGAATACGAATCTTCTCACCGGAGATCATCCATATCCACCATCCCTTCTGGATGGGAACCCTGGGACTCTGGCTCGCCCGATGTTTGAGGGTACCCGCCGTATACACCTATCATACCCGACTCGAGTACTATTCCTATGCAGTGCCCCTGCCCAAGACCCTGTTTCGCAATTTTCTCGCCCACGCCCTTGTACGACGGATCGGCAACCGGTGTGACGCTGTTGTCGTTCCTACCGAGGCCTCCGAGCACTACCTGCGCATGATCGGGGTCAAGACCTCCATTTTCGTGGTCCCCACGGGCATCGAGACGGATCGTTTCAGTTCCTGCGCCGAAACCGATCTCTCAGATGTGCGTACCCGGTTGAAAATAGGAGGTGATGATCTGGTCCTGGTGAGTGCCTCGAGGATCAGTGTGGAGAAAAACATTGATTTTCTCCTCCAGGCCATCGGCCAACTCGCCCAAAACTGCCCGAGAACATTCAAGCTCGTTCTGATCGGTGAAGGCCCGGAAATGAAAAGACTCACACAGGTTGCCGCACAATCCGGGCTGCAGGATACGGTCATCTTTGCCGGATCGGTGAGTCCTGAACAGATGCCTTTGTACTATAATCTCGGGGATATCTTTGTCTTTGCCTCGACCTCGGAAACCCAGGGCATGGTCATCCTCGAGGCCATGGCCAGCGGCATGCCCGTCGTGGCCGTGCGGGCCAGCGGCATCGATGATTTTGTCATAAACGGCGTCACGGGATTTAAAACCACCGAACACAGGGATGTGTGGGCGGAAAAGATCAGGTTGCTCCTTGAAGACGACCGCCTGCGGCACCAGATGTCGGTCCAGGCGATATCTTTGGCGAAAAAATACGGGATGGACACCTTTGGCGCACGCATGGAGCAGGTCTATGCCCACGTCCTGTCCGCGGGAAATAAATCACGTAAACGCGACACAAACAACGAAAACGCTGACAGCTAAACACGCTCTTCATTGGTAGCACACAGTTTTCTTGCTCACCTGGGCGATTCAGCATGACCAATTTTGAAAAATGCACCTGGATAGTTTGGATGTTTTCAAGACCCGGTTTGCTATCTTGATAATCTTACACAGATATGCTTATTAAAGAGAATCAGTATCATCAGCAGTTATCAGGATCACCCAACGCTCAATTCTTAAGGAGCTCAGCATGAAGAACCTTCCCATTGGATTCAAGCTCATCGGTAGTTTTTTAAGCCTCCTGCTCATCGTCTGCATCGGACTGGGCTATATTGCCTACAGCCAGGCATCCAAGGCCGTTTTGGAACAGGTCGAGGAAAATATCGTTCTCATGGCTGAAGACGGGGCAAAGATAGTACGCAGCGAGCTCAACTATTATCTGGTCGCCCTTGAAGGAATAGCCAACCGGGACGCTTTCCGATCGACTGATTGGGACGTAAAGCGGCAGGTCATGCTCGATGCGACCAAGAAGTTTGATTTCATGGGCATGGGGATCGTCGGCCCAGACGGCGAGGCACGTTACCCGGACGGCAAGACGGCCTCTCTGGGTGACAGGGAATATGTGAAAAAGGCCATGGCCGGTGAAACGGTTTTCTCGGACGTCATTATCTCCCGGGTGACCAACAGTCCGGTCATGATGCTGGCAACGCCGATAAAAAATGATGAAGGGCAAATACTTGGTGTATTGATAGCCAGACAGGATGCCGGATTGTTAAGCCGCTTGGGCGATCAGCTTCACTATGGTGAAAATGGATACTCCTATATCATCAACGGCAAGGGCACCTTGATCGCACATGCCAACAGAGATTTTGTCATGAATCAACGCAATTTCATCGAAGAGGCACAGGAGGATTCCCAATACGCACGTCTGGCGGATATGATGCAGCGAATGATCACGGGCGAACATGGATTCGACGCCTATCCCTTTATGGGCAGCGATCGATTTTTCGGATTTGCCCCCATTGAAGGAACAGACTGGTCCATTGCCGTGGGAGCCATGAAGGATGACGTTTTTGCACCGATTCACCGTCTCCAATGGATCATTGTCATTGCTTCGGGAGTATTTCTTGTCTTGGGCATGGGGTTGGCGCTTTTCATCAGCCGATCCATAACCTCCCCGGTCCGGCGTTTGAGCAAATATGCCGAGGGGGTTGCAGGAGGGGATCTGCAGGCTCAATCGACCATCGACCAAAAGGACGAGATCGGCAAACTCAATCAAAACATCCAGATCATGGTCGGCAAGTTGATTGAAAAAATGGACGAGGCCCAAACCAAGTCGGAACTTGCCCGGGAAGAGACGCACAGGGCCCAGCTGGCCACTGAAGAGGCCGAAGAGGCCAAGGAAGAAGCCGAACGTGCCAAGAGTGAAGGCATGATGCAGGCCGCAGCCAGCCTGGAAGAGGTCGTCGAACGCATGACCTCGGCCTCAGAAGAGCTTGCCGCCCAGGTCGAAGAAGCCAGTCGCGGTGCTGAAGAACAAAAGAGCCGCACGACCCAGACTGCCACAGCTATGGAAGAAATGAACGCCACGGTCCTGGAAGTTGCCCATAACGCCTCCCAGGCAGCTGAAGGATCGGACAAGGCACGGGTCAAGGCCAATGACGGCATGGGCGTTGTTACCGAGGCCGTCACTGCCATCAATCAGGTGCAGCGGCAGGCCCAGGAATTGACCGGAAATCTGGGCAATCTCGGCCAAAAGGCCGAAGAAATCGGCCGGATCATGAATATGATTGACGATATCGCCGATCAGACCAACCTGCTGGCCCTCAACGCTGCCATCGAGGCTGCACGTGCAGGAGATGCAGGCCGTGGCTTTGCAGTGGTGGCTGACGAGGTTCGCAAGCTGGCGGAAAAAACCATGAGTGCCACCAAAGAAGTCGGCGCTGCCATTTCCGCTATTCAGCAGGGAACCAGAGAGAATATCGAGGGTATGGAACAGGCAGGTCAAGCCGTAGACGAGGCCACCCGACTGGTCCACGAATCAGGCGAGACCCTGCAGGAAATTGTCGGCCTGGTCGAATCTGCCGCCGATCAGGTCCGATCCATTGCCACTGCAGCCGAGGAACAGTCCTCTGCCAGCGAAGAGATCAACACCAGTGTGGACGACATCAACCGCATCGCCACGGAAACCAGCGAGGTCATGGTTCAGTCGGCCCAGGCCATCTCCGAACTGGCCCGCCAGGCTGCAGACCTGCAGGAACTCGTGCAGAGCCTCAAGCAAGGGTAGCCCCTGGAACTCTTTTGCTCGACCCCGATCTCTTTGACCGGATGACAGGGGTTCTTTATTGGCACTGACTCATCTACCACCGCGCAGTTCATTACCGCACCGCATGGATTCTTCCCCTGGCCAGGGAAAAGACAATGGCGACCACGCACATGCTTGCAAAAATGGCAAAGCACAGCCGGACCGTTTGCAAAAAAACGGGATAGGTGGCCGGTTCGATAGGCCGTATGCCAAGCATGAGGGCGAAAAGCACCGTGGACGTGCCCATGCTCACGAGCATTCCCAGGGTACGCATGGTCGAGGAGATTCCTGCAGCCAACCCGTAATCCTTTCTGGACACGGATCCCATGATCGCGTTCATGTTCGGCGATGAGAACAGGGCAAACCCAATCCCCATGAAGCAGAGGACCGCCGCAATGATCGGGACGGGAAAATTTTCTCCCAAAAAGGCGAACACCCCAAGCCCCAGGGCAGACATGGTCATGCCCACCGAGGCGATGATTCCCGGTTCAATCCGATCAGAGAGTCTTCCAGCCAGCGGTGAAAGCACGGCCTGGAACACCGGCTGACAGATGAGCACCAATCCTGCGGTATGGGGCTGCATCCCGTGTATGTACTGCAGATAGAGACTGAGTAGAAACATGACCCCATAGGAACCGGAATAATGGATCATGGCTGCCAGGTTGGAGAAGGCAAAAACCCGATTTCCCGTAAAAATCCTCATGTCCAGAACCGGAAAGCGGACCTGTCGTTGCATGCGTACAAAAAGAATGAGTCCAGCCAGTCCGGTGCAGACCAGAAGCCAGCCAGACACAAGAGGCACTCTCGGTCCTCCGATAACCAGACAGGCGAGGGAGAGACCGTAAACAATGGAACCGGCCAGATCGAATCGTTCATCTTCTTCAACTCCCTTCCACTCCCGGGAAAGCCGGATCCAGGCAAGTATCAGGGCAAAACAACCAGCGGCTGATCCGATCAGAAAGATGGATCTCCAGCCAAGGGTATTGATCAGCCATCCCCCCACAAAGGGACCCAGAGAAAGACCCAGATAGACGGATGCGACCTGCAGCCCCATGGCCCTTCCTCGGTGAGAAGGTGGAAACACACACATCAAAATAGCCACCCCGGTGCACATGATCATGGCTCCGCCAAGCCCCTGCAGAACGCGCATGGAGATGAGCATGGCCATGGAAACAGAAAGACCCGAACCAAGCGAGGAAAGGATAAAGAGTGCCAGTCCACCAAGAAAGAATTTTTTTCTGCCATACAGATCGGCGAGTTTGCCGAAAGGGACCAGGAATACGGCCGTGGAAAGAAGATAGGAGGTTGTCACCCAGGAAAGACCTACCGCGCTGGCTGAAAAAGCAGATTGAATCTGCGGCATGGCGATATTGATCCCGGAGAGCATGAACGGGGTGATAAAGGCTGTCATACAGACCACTATGAGCACGGAACGCTCAAGGTCCGGATCTT
The DNA here is from genome assembly GCF_053851535.1 of Desulfoplanes sp. PS50. Lineage (NCBI taxonomy): Bacteria > Pseudomonadati > Thermodesulfobacteriota > Desulfovibrionia > Desulfovibrionales > Desulfoplanaceae > Desulfoplanes > Desulfoplanes sp. PS50. Next base: position 11,131 of record NZ_JBSPZA010000007.1, read on the forward strand.
CATGACAGCCAAGGGCTGATGAAACGGGTTCTTCTGAAACTGTAGGCATAGGCATGATGCTCGTCTGTGTATCCTGCTTGCGGATTTAAAAAGATATGGATAGATTGGGGTCACAAGCCGTATCAATCCACCCGTCTGAAAGTCAATCGATCAACACGACGTTTCCAGAACACAACCGGCTGTTCCCGCCTCTTGTCTCCAGGGCTGCTTTCCTTTTTGAAATACACTTTTAACATACTATAATTACTTAATAAATACCATACCCACAACCTACAACACTTCCGAATTCATCATGGGCATAACAACAGATATCATCCTTCTCGTGGTCACCTCGTTTTTTACCGGCATGCTCATGCACCGTCTGGGTCAGCCGGTCATTCTCGGCTATATCATCGCCGGTGTGCTCATGGGTCCGCACACCGGGGGCCTGACCATATCCAGCACCCATGAGATCGAACTTTTGGCTGAAATAGGTGTGGCCTTGCTTTTATTCGCCCTGGGGCTCGAATTCTCCCTCAAGGATCTCAAACCGGTCAGAAAAATCGCCCTGATCGGCACACCAATCCAGATTCTCTTGTGCATAGTGCTCGGATTCACCGTGGGCCAGTATATGGGCCTTGAATGGCGCCCATCCCTGTGGCTGGGTGGGCTTATTTCCCTGTCCAGCACCATGGTCATCTTAAAGACCCTCATGAATCAGGGGTGGCTCGGGACCCTTTCGAGCAAGGTCATGATCGGCATGCTCATCGTCCAGGATCTGGCCGTGATCCCGCTTATGATCATCCTGCCCAAACTGGATAATCCGGATATGGGTCTTTCGGAGTTGAGCTATGCCGCGGTCAAGGCAGCCATCTTCATCGCCGCCATGATCATCCTGGGAACCCGGCTGCTTCCGCGATTGATGGCCCATATCGCCCGACTGGGTTCGCGGGAACTCTTTCTCATCGCCATCACCGCCATTGGTCTGGGTATCGGCTATATCACCCACCTGGTTGGATTGTCCTTTGCCTTCGGCGCCTTTGTGGCCGGGATGGTCCTGAGCGAATCCGAATACGGCCATCAGGCGCTAAGCGACATCATTCCCCTGCGCGATGTCTTTGGGCTGCTCTTCTTCGCCTCAGTAGGCATGCTCCTGGACCCCCGTTTCCTGTTCAACCACCTCTCCGAAATCCTGATCCTCGTTCTGGTCATCGGCCTGGGCAAGGGGGTCATCTTTGCCGCCCTGGCCAGAATCTTCAAATATGGCAATGTCATTCCCCTGGCCGTAGGCCTGAGCATGTTCCAGGTCGGCGAATTCTCCTTTGTTCTCGCCCGGATCGGAGTGAGCCAGGGGTCGATTGACCGGAATCTCTTTTCTCTGGTTTTGACCATCACCGTGGTGACCATGATCCTGACCCCGCTTGTCTCCTCCATGACCGCCAGGCTCTATGCCACCAAAAAACGGTTCTTCAAGCACGAACCCCTTGAAACCATCAATGTTCCGGAAACAGGGCTGCATCACCATGTGATCATTGCCGGGTACGGACGGGTCGGTTCCCAGATCGCCAAGGTGCTCGGCTCGCTCAAACTGCCCTTTGTGGTCATCGAACTCAGCCAGAACCGGGTCGAGCAGGCCAAGAGAGCCAACGTGCCGATCATTTACGGGGATGCCAGCCAGGAAGTCGTGCTCGAGGCCGCCTCATTGGACACCGCGGAATTGGTGGTCATCACCCTGCCGGATACGCTGCGCACCAGGGCTCTCGCCCTCAAGGTCAGAGAGCACAGTAGAAATCTGCCGATCATTGCCCGCACCTCCACCCGGGAATCCTTCAAGGAATTGGAATACCTGGGTGTTGGAGAAATCGTCCTGCCCGAGGTGGAAGCGAGTCTTGAAATGACTCACAAAACCCTGGCTCACCTGCATGTTCCTGCGGCCCGCATCCATGAATATATCACAGCGCTGCGTGAACGGTGGGTTACGGATACGGATCAGTCGGACGAATCCATCCTTCTCGAGCGCATCCAGACGGCAGGTGATCTCTTTGATCTTCAATGGGTCACAATCGAAGAAAAAAGTCCCCTGGCCGGACGCAGTCTCGAGGAAAACGCCATCCGAAAGACCACCGGGGTCTCCATCATCGGGCTGGTCCGCAATGAGGAAGTCATCTTAAATCCCGGAGCCAGGTTCATTATCGAAAGCGGCGACACCATCGCCATTATCGGTACGGATACGGCCAGAGAGAAATTTTTTGCCACCTTCAGCCCGGGATCCTGGTCACCCATCAGCATGCAGGACCCTGGTCCACTTGAAGAAAAATACGGGGTATAGAGGACCGGATCGGATCTTTGGACCCAACGTACACGAACCCCCCAAACCCAATAGAAGAAAAATCCTCTCTCTTGACCATTGGACAGGGAAGATTTAGCCAGTCACCGAACCACTTACCACAAGCCCTCGGTGAAATTCATGGCCAAAATCAAGAAGCAGATCCGACTCTCCAAGCAATTCCACACTTGCACGTGCGACGAGCATGCCTTTGTCATTGATTGGAATACCACTGAACTGGTGGATATCAATTTCGACACCCCGGATCTTTGTATCCCGGAAGGTCGGACCATGTGGTTTGTCAGTACCTGCAGAACATGCCGGAACAAGATCCTGCATGGCCGTGAGTTGTGCGATCCCAGGATCACGGGCAAACGTCTTCTTGTCGAAGCCATGCGGACGGCAACGATTCATCTGCCTGTCCGCAAGCAGGCCAGTCTGCCCTTCAAAATCAAGGCTCTCTGGGAAGCCTACAACAATACCCTCTACCATCACGAGATCATGCGCTGTCTTTCCCCATGCTCCTGATTGCCGACAGACAGGGGTTGACAACCTCTGGTTTGTACTCATTAGAGGCCCCATTAAATCGAAAAAGCCGCCTGTAAATAAAGATACCATCCAACTCTATGAGTAGCTTACTCGTAAAAGTCTGCCATAAAAAACAAGAAAAATTTATAACCGTTTGAACTTAAAACCTAAAACTGCGGCTTGGCCGCATGAGATAATCTTTCCACACATTCGGAATTTTCCATTTGAATTTTTTTACCAATCGTATCTATTTGACTTTAATTATAAAAATTACGACCTAAAAGAGTCCTTCCGGTCGCCTTTTTCCCGCTACGAGGTTTCCATGAATTGCTTTAAATGCCAACAGGCCGAATACGAAGACATCTTTACCCAGTATAAGATGGAATGTCAGAACAGACTGTTCAATTTTGAAGGCGTGCCTGCCAAAAGGTGTCCGGAATGCGGACACATCTTTATTGAAGAGTCTGTGCTTCGCACCCTGCTTTTCAGGACCAAGAAGATCAACCAATGCCCAGGCATTGCCTATCACAAGGCCAAATGGGGGCCCGACCTTGAAGAAGAGGCCCTGCAAGCTGAAACAGGAAGCAGTAAAGCCGACATTCGGGATAATCAGAAAAAGATCATCCAGTTCATCGAAAAAAACAAAAAGCGTCTCGACGATCAAAAAACCACCAAAAAGAATATCCTCAAGCTCTTTAAATGGAATTTCGATCAGGAAACGGGTGTGAAAAAGGAAGCTATCGTCAACGAGATCCTGACCAAAATTCACGAGAGACAACTCGGCGTATTCAACTTTGCCTGCAAGACAACCCCCAGCTCCGCCTTTGACATGCTGGAATACGTGCTCCTGATTACCGAGGACGACGTCTGGTTCTTTGCCCAGCACGACAGCAATGCGCCAATTTATCATCTGATCTAGCCGGATATACCGACAAAAAGATCAAGACGTCAGCATACCTGTTCAAACCCGATTTCGACGCCCCGGCCTTCTTGAATTTATTACGACATTGCGTGCGGTTCAATACAGTTACGAAGAGATATCCGGTCTCAAATCGGACCCTTCCATCCAGAACGACACCGCCCCGCCAGGAATTTTCTGGCGGGGCGGTGTCGTTCTGGATCAATCAGTATGGTTTTTGGGGAATACCCCCCTTATTTCCCTGACACTATCCGTTCAGAAAATATGCCTTCATCCTGTCCCACAGTTTTCGTATCCCCTTGCGCCGAAGCGAACGCAGCACATGCGCCGTCTGCTCCACTTTCTTTTCAAGGGTCTTTTTATCCCCATCGTTTGAGATGACCAGATCACACCCGCGAAGCTTGTCGCTTTGTGACCACTGCCAGGAGTCCATGATGGCCCTGATCTCCTCACTCCACCCCCGGGCCGCAAGCAGGGAGCTTCTCAGTTCTTTTGGACAGAATACACCCAGTATGTGATCGAACATCTCCTTGAACTGCCCGCCTGATTCCATGAGCAAGGGGACTTCACTCACCGTCAGTCTGGCAGTGTCATGTTCTGCAAGAAAACGCCTGAGATCCCACCTGACCATGGGATGGATCATTTCCTCGATTTCCCGCCGCAGGGAAGCATCACTGCACATGGCCTGAAAAAGTTTTTTTGTATCTACAGGCCCGTTATCTTCACTCACAAAACGATCACCAAATCGACCGCGCAAAAGTTGCCAGCCATCTGCGCCTTGCGCATAAAGTCGTGACACGCAGCTGTCCGCGGACCAGACCGGGACACCCAGATCCTTGAATACCTCCAGAACCGTACTCTTGCCCGAACCGCTCATTCCGGTGAGTCCTACATGCATAGGTTTTCTACCCGCGATGACAAGGGCGCGCAGCATCTCCCTGGGCGGAGATTTGATAAACGAACAATGCTTGTGCGTGATCGGATGATCAAACCCAAGTCGCCAGGCATGCAGCATCTGCCGGGAGATACACCTATCCATGCGTTGCGCATTGGCAGAGAGATTTTTTTGGCCCGACCGATAGACCGAATCGCCCACCAGGGGGTGGCCTATTCTGGTCATGTGGACCCGGACCTGATGGGTACGCCCGGTATAAATACGAACCCGAACCAGACTGTACCGATGATCAGGACTTGACCAGACAACCTTGTAGGAGGATCGGGCCGGAAGTCCCCCCTTGTCGACGACAGCCATCCGCGTTTTGATGGTTGGATGCCGACCGATGGGACAATTGATTTCACCCTCGTCGGGATCAGGGACCCCATGGACAACAGCCAGATATTCCTTGTCAATCTCGCGGGTTGCAAAACCGTTTACCAGCCCGATCCTGGCTGGTTCATTCAAGGCAACCAGCATCAGTCCGGATGTATCCTTGTCCAGGCGATGGACAATGCCGGGACGTTCCGGATCCATCTGCCCTATCTCTGGAAAATGGTGAACAAGGATATTGACCAGGGTAGAACCTTCCACGCTGGGCGCCGGATGAACCGTAAGCCTCGCGGGCTTGTCAATAACCAGAATATCCTCATCCTGGTACACGATAAAGAGCTCTCCAGCACAGGGGGGAACGCTTTTTTGCACCCGGACAGGCTCAAGGCTGACATGCTGGCTGATTTCAAGACGAGTATTGGGTTTTGTGCATGGCACGTGCTCGACACAAGCCAGTCCCTGCTTGATCCATTTCTGGACCTTGGATCGGGAAATTCCCTGATCCTCGAGCATCGAGGACCAGAAAACATCCAGCCTGCTACCTGCATGCGCAGCGTCGATAACCGTACTGATAATTTTGTTATTTTCCTGCATTCATTATCCTATGTGAAATACCCGCTCGCGAACAAAAAGACCGGACCAGCAGATAGATGTGGTCTGCAAAGGCTCGCCTGAAAATCCCGTCTGATTTTTTTTCTCTTTTGCCGTATCCCAACCAGGCCCGGGTGTCCAAAAAACTGCCCTCTTGAATGTAAAAGACCGGACCATACAATCATGGTCCGGTCTTTAAAAATCCGTAAGAAAGACGTAAGCGAGACAATGCAAAAAACGCCCTAATTCCCGGGGTATTCATACGTTCCGCTGCGGCCTCCACTTTTATGGATCAGCCTGCAATCGGTTATCACGATATCTCGCTGGACTGCCTTGCACATATCATAAATGGTCATGGCCGCGCATTGAGCGGCGACCAGGGCCTCCATTTCCACCCCCGTACCGGCGGTGGTCCTGGCTTCAGCCTCGATATATATGGTGTTGACGGCCTGATCGACCGTGAAACGAACATCGAGATAGCTGAGTAAGAGCGGATGACACATGGGGATGAGTTCCCAGGTTTTCTTGGCTGCCTGGATCCCGGCTATTTTGGCGGTGGTCAAAACATCTCCCTTGGGCAGGGCCATGGAGGACAAAAGCTCCATGGTCCGCGTGTTGAGCACCACACTGGTAGAAAAAACAGCCTTGCGCACGGTGTCTGGTTTATCCCCCACATCCACCATGGTCACGTTCCCGCTGGGATCGATATGTGTCAGCTCCTGGTCCATATCTAATCACCCATCGCTTTTTTGGCTTTTTTTGAAGACTTGCGGAAAAAGCCCTTGACCTTTTCCAAGGGTTTTTCCTGCTCGAGTTTCTCGAATTCCCTGAGCAATTCTTCCTGCCGCCTGGAAATCCGGGTGGGAGTGAGCACCTTGACCTCGACCAAAAGATCACCTTTCTGCCCGGTGTTCAGATAGGGAATACCCATGGATTTGAGACGGAGCACAGTCCCGCTCTGGGTTCCCTTGGGAATCTCCATGGGAACCGGATCATCCAGCGTGGGGACCTCGATGCGAACCCCCAGGGCAGCCTGAACAAAGGAAATTTCCGCCGAGGTAATCAGATCCTGACCCTGACGCTGGAAAACCTTGTCCTCCTCTACATAGATGACCACGTAGAGGTCTCCATGGGGACCGCCGTTGGCTCCCGGCTCGCCCTCGCCACGCAGACGCAGACGGCTGCCGTTGTCCACGCCGGCAGGGATGCGAACACTCAGCTCCTTGTTCACACGTATCTGTCCCAGCCCCCGGCATTTGGAACAGGGATGGGTGATGGTCTCCCCGCGACCGTGACATACAGGACAGGCCACTGCGATCCTGAAAAAACCCTGACTTTGATACACCTGCCCCTGGCCGTTACAATGCTTACAGGTTTCAGGCGAGGTTCCGGGTTCCGCACCGGTTCCAGAACACTGCTCGCAGGTTTCCTTTTTTGGAATCCTGAGTTTGGCCTCCATTCCCTTGGCGGCATCCCTGAAAGAAATAGTCAGATTGTAGCGCAGGTCCGCACCTGCCTGGGGACGAGGGCCTCTGCCTCCACCACCAAACCCGAAAATATCGCCGAAAATATCGCCAAAGGCACTGAAAACATCTTCTGTGGAGTGAAAGCCCTCAAAGCCATTGCCGCCAAGTCCGGCATGACCGAATTGATCATACCGCTGCCGCTTGCCTTCGTCGCGCAAAACTTCGTAGGCCTCGGCCGCTTCCTTGAACATGACCTCGGCTTCGGGGTCATCAGGATTGCGGTCGGGATGATACTTCATGGCCAGCTTGCGGTACGCTCTTTTTATCTCGTCCCCGGCTGCATCTCTACCGACTCCGAGGACCTCATAATAATCCCTCTTGGACATGGATTCCCTTCCTGGTCCTTATTCCTTTTCAGATTCAGCAATCGTGGCAGGACGAACCTTGCCTGCGGCTATCTCTCGCAGGGCCGTGACCACTTCTTTATTGTTACATTCGACCAATGGTTTGTATCCTTCACGATATTGCTTGACCCGTTCAATGGCCAACTGGCAGACCATGAACCGATTATTCACCTTGGCAAGGCAATCTTCTACGGTAATTCTCGCCATGCGACCTCCATCTCGAAACAACAGACAGCCTCTTCGGGTCCACCCGTTGACGGGTGCCATCAAAGAGGCCATGCGGTTCCGATACGCTAACGTTATATATTGACGTGGGAAACGAAAAAAAATAGGGGGCAACGTTCCGATTGTCAATCAAAAATGAACATTCAGGACAAGGCAGGGTCGTGTCGTTTTTACCTCTCGACCGCTGCCGATGCCGCATCCACAGCCTGTGATATGAAGGCACGGATGTTTTCAGGGCTCAGTCCCGGCAAAAAAAGTGCCTCCTTGGGGCATGTCGCCTGACATACACCGCATCCCTTACACAGCTTGGGATGAACGAAAACAACCTTTTTGCCCGGCCGATTCCTGTTGGGCACGATCTCAAGGGCATTTGTAGGACAGGTGTCGATGCACATGGCACAGCCATCACAGCGATCACGGTCCACATGGATAACCTGGTCATGCGATGCAGCAGCAAACATCTCATCATTGACAAAAAATTTCATGACATTCTCCATGTGTAAAAGGATGATTTTCACCCCGGTGACTTCCTGAAACACTACCAACTAGTTGAAGCCTGGATCAGTAAAGGATGAAAAACGCTCTGCCAACCGCTTCGTGTCCGGGGTCCGTGAAAGGCACAGCCGGCAGAATCTGAATTGCACAGGTTGGATCCGGCGTACCTGCCTGCAGGCAGGCTCACAGAAAAAAACAACTCAACCGCGTAAAAAAATAACGAGACATGGCCAAATGTCAATGACCATGCCCAGACATTGCAATGATTAAACGCAGAAATCTCACATTTGCCCAGCGAACCTGTATCGGCAAAAGCGGCAAGCTCATTCAGCAAACCAACATGCTTTACAAGGGAGCGCGTGTCGGCGTGGCCGTTTCCGGCGGCAAAGACAGCTGGGTCATGCTCGAGGCCCTGCGCATGCGCCAAAGGATTCTCCCCTATCCATTCGAGATCATGGGACTGCACCTGAATCCGGGATTTGATCCCAGCGACCATGCCCCTCTGGCCGCCTGGCTGGCTGATCACAACATCCCTTCTCATATTGAGCTCACCGATTACGGTCCCCGCGCACATTCGCCGGAAAACCGCAAGAAATCGCCCTGTTTCTTTTGCTCCTGGTTCAGACGAAAACACCTCTTTGAACTATGTCGCCGCTACAGGCTCACCCACCTCGCTCTGGGCCATACCAGCGATGACCTGACCCAAACCTTTTTCATGAATCTGTTCAAGACCGGCAAGGTCTCAGGGCTCTCCCCCAGGGAACAATATTTTGACGGCCGACTCATGCTCATACGTCCCCTTCTTCTGATAGAGGAAAAAACCATTGCCACGGCCGCCCGCCAATGGAAATTCCCCGTGACCTCCACGTCATGTCCCTCCTCGCACACGAACCAGCGCAGTCAGACAAATTCCTGGCTACGGGATCTGACCGCCAAGGACCCGGTACTCAAAAAAAACATATACAACGGGCTGAGGCGGTGGCAGCTTGACGAAACCTTAAAGATTACCTAGCTATTCAAATTCATTGGTCGTTACCAACGCGTCACAACGTTCTATCATCGGTCATCCTGCACATCATCAAGGAAAGCCAAAGGCGATACCATGCTCGGGAACAACTACAAAATCGTTATCTTCAACGGGGCACGCGGCACATGCTGTCAACTCTCCTGTAACAAGTGGTTTCTCATGCTTGGACTCGTTCTCATTGCCGGTCTTGTCGGAAGCAATGCGTATTTTTACAAAAACTGGTCCGAGAGCCGACATTGCAAACGCGAGTTGTCACACGTGCTCAAAGAAAATCAGGAACAAAAAATTCAGCTGGCCAGCTTTAATGCCAAGTTCAACGAAATGTCCGGGGAATTCGCCCGACTGCAGGAATTCAACACCAAGATCAGGGTCATGGTCGATCTCGACCAGACCTCATTTGGCAACGACGTCAACAGCGTAGGTGGTCCCAGAACCAAAGACATTGACGACGATTTTCTCCCCCTCTACCGCACGGAACGTCTGGCCAGGCGAATGCATGCATTTGTCGAACAGCTCTCCACAGACGCCAAACTCGAAGAGCTTCGCCAGCAGGAGATCCTCTCTTTCATAAAAGAAAAAAAGGACATTCTCGCACGAACCCCCTCCATCTGGCCTACCACTGGCTGGGTCACATCCAACTTCGGTTACCGCAGATCTCCCTTTACCGGCCAACGTGAACTGCACAAGGGTCTGGATATCTCCGCACCCATGGGAACACCCATCTACGCCAGTGCCAGCGGCAAGGTCGTCAAGGTGGAAAGAGATCATGGATACGGAAAAAATATCATGGTCGATCACGGAAGCGGAATTGTCACCCGATATGCTCATTTGAACAACTATGCCGTCAAAAATGGTGAGCAGGTCAATCGCGGTCAGCTGATAGGCTATGTGGGCAATACCGGACGAAGCACGGGCCCTCACCTGCACTACGAAGTCCGTCTCAACGGCGTTCCGGTGAATCCCCTCCGTTACATCCTTGATTGATTGTCCTACACATCTCTTTTTCTGGTCCATGAATTGCTAGAGGCTATTCATGGACCTTTTTCATGTCGATCCCGCCCTTGTGCTGAGCTTTTTGCTCACCTTCTTCCGCATCAGTCTGCTCGTCTTTCTCCTGCCGTTTTTCGGGGGCGATGGTGTACCCATGCAGGCCAAGGGAGCCCTGTGTCTGCTTCTGAGTTTCGCCTTGTGGCCGGCCCTGTCCTTTTCCGGAATCACCTTTCCCGGCCACCCCTTTTCCATCGCATTGATGATCTTTTCCGAGATTCTTCTCGGACTGACCATTGGTCTGGTGATACGGTTCTTGTTCGCGGCCATCCAGACCGGGGGCATGCTCATCGGTTTTCAAATGGGCTTTTCCATGGTCAACGTGGTCGATCCGGACAGTGGCGTCTCCGAATCGGTCACATCACATTTTCTGTACATGGTCGGCCTGATGACCTTCTTGGCCATCAACGGCCATCTCTACCTCCTGCACGCGCTCTCGCTGAGCTTTAAATTCATCCCTCCAGGCGGTATGGTCATCACTCCACACATGTACAACGGGATTCTCTCCTTTTCAGGTCAAATTTTTGTCCTGGCCATCAAGATCGCCGCCCCGGTGATGGTGGCCATTTTTCTGGTGGACCTGTCACTTGCCCTTATCTCGCGCGCCGCCCCACAGATGAATGTTCTTATTGTTGGTTTTCCAGTCAAAATCAGCGTGGGATTTTTATTTTTGGGTATTCTTTTCAACATTGTCTCCATGCTTCTTGTCGATTTTGTGGCCACTATCGGGCCAACCTACCAGAGATTGCTTACCCCTTGACCACAGTCGCTCACCACGACAAAGCGGTTTTTCAACCTGAAAGCCGCACCCTGACAGGCTAACGCCATGCCCCAAAGCGACCCGAGCAAAACAGAAAAAGCCACTCCCAAGCGGAGAAAAAAGGCACGAAATGAAGGAAACGTTCCCAAAAGTCAGGAACTTTCCAAATCCGTGCTTTTGATCGGCGGCCTGCTCGCCCTGTATATAACCATCGGGTTTTATTACCAGCAGATGCGGATCCTCATGCATTGGTTTTTTGACCAGGGCATGCAGACCACATTCTCGCAGGATAATATCTACGAACTGCTCGTCTCCACGAGCAAATCCCTGGCCCTGATGATCGTTCCCACCATGCTCTTTTTGGCCCTGATCTCCTACCTGATCATGCGACTTCAGGTGGGCCGACTCTGGTCATCCAAGGTTCTCAAGCCAAAATTCAACAAATTCAACCTGCTCAAAGGGCTCAAACGCCTCTTTCTCGACATTCAAACCATTATCCGACTGCTCAAAAGCGTTCTTATGGCCGCAGCCGTTGCTGTTGCCCCCTATCTGGTGCTCAAAAGCGAATTCACCAAGCTCGCCCCCCTGTTCTACCAATCCCCCGAGGGCATTGCCATCTATATGCTCACAGTGGGGGCCAAGATGGCCATCTTTGCCCTGATTCCCATGACCATCATAGGTATCGGGGACCTCATCTACACCCGGTGGGATTACGAACAGAATCTGAAGATGACCAAGGATGAGGTAAAGGATGAACGGAAACAGGCGGAAGGTGATCCCAAGGTCAAGAATCAGCAGAAACAGAAGATGCTCGCTGTTTCCCAGCAGCGGATGATGCAAAAAGTACCTGAGGCCGATGTGGTCATCACCAACCCGACCCACCTGGCCCTGGCCATCAGATACAAGCCGACCGAGGCCCCGGCCCCCCTGATCCTTGCCAAGGGTGCGGACCGCGTGGCCCAGCGTATCAAGGAGATCGCCCGGGAGAACAACATCCCCATCAGGGAAAACAAACCCCTGGCACGTGCCTTGTATAAGAGTGTCGAGGTCGGGGACATGATCCCTGAAGAGATGTTCCAGGCAGTGGCTGCCATCCTCGCCCAGGTGTACAAAACCAAGAACCGCAGCTGATCAACCAGGTTCACAACCCCAGCTCCCGAAGCGTCAAATATATGGCAATATCGAGTTCCTCCTTCAAATTCGATTACGCAAAATTCGCCAAACAGGGTGATGTACTCCTGGCCGGCGGCGTTGTGGTCATCCTTTTCGTCATGCTCATCCCCATGCCGACGGTGGTTCTCGACGTTCTGCTGGCCTTCAACATTTCCTTTGCCCTGGTTATCCTTGTCACCTCGATGTTTTTGAAATCTCCCCTGGAGTTTTCCATCTTCCCGTCTCTCTTGCTGGTGACCACCCTGCTTCGTCTTGGTCTCAATATCGCCACGACAAGGGTTATCCTGCTCCACGGAAGCGAGGGAACAGCCGCGGCCGGAAAGGTCATCCAGGCCTTTGGACAATTCGTTGTCGGTGGTAATTACGTGGTCGGTGTGGTCATCTTTCTCATTCTTTTTGCCCTGAACAAGATGGTCATCACCAAGGGAACGACCCGCATCGCCGAGGTTGCGGCCCGGTTCACCCTGGATGCCATGCCCGGCAAACAGATGTCCATCGAGGCGGATCTCAATTCGGGTCTCATCACCGAAGAGGATGCCAAGAATCAGCGTAACGACATCCGCAGGGAGGCTGATTTCTACGGGGCCATGGATGGTGCCGGCAAGTTTGTCGAAGGTGATGTCATGGCCGGTATCCTCATAACCGCCATCAATATCATTGGCGGACTGTTCATTGGTGTCCTCCAGCAGGACCTCTCCTGGATGGATGCGGCCCAGACATATACCCTGTTGACCATTGGTGACGGTCTGGTCTCGACCATCCCCTCGATCATCATTTCCACCTCCGCCGGCATCATCGTCAGCCGGGCAGCCGCTGAGGCCAAAATGGGTGAAGAATTCCTCGCCCAGCTGACCTTCCAGCCCAGAGCACTCCGTCTGGTAGCCGCTGTTCTTCTGCTCTTTGCCATTGTTCCGGGCATGCCTACCCTGGCCTTTCTGGTTATCTCCTCTATCCTGTTTCTACTGGCCAAAGTCGGTCCGAATTCCGGTGCGGCCGAGGAAGCCGAGGCCACAGCCAAAGCAAAGGCCAAGCCGAGTCTCGACAGTCCCGAGGAAGTCAAGGCATTGCTGCCCCTGGATGTCATGGAACTTGAAGTGGGCTATGGACTCATTCCCCTCGTGGACGAGGAACAAAACGGCAATCTGCTCTCTCGGATCAGATCCATCCGTCGCCAGTTTGCCCTGGACATGGGTGTGATCATCCCCTCGCTCCACCTGCGAGACAATCTGGAATTAAAACCCGGAGAATATGCCCTGCTCATCAAGGGCAACCGCGTCGGACAGGCCGAAATCCTCATCGATCATCTTTTGGCCATGGATCCGGGCGATGCCAAGCACAAGATCAAGGGCGTGGAAACCCTTGAGCCGGCCTTCAATCTGCCAGCCGTCTGGGTGCCGGAAGCCCGCAAGGAAGAGGCCATGCTCGCCGGATATACCGTGGTCGATCCCTCAACGGTCATTGCCACCCATCTGACAGAGATTTTCCGACGCAACCTCCATGAATTTCTGGGTCGTCAGGAAGTCCAGAATCTTCTCGACAATCTCTCCCAGCGTTCACCCAAGGTGGTTGAGGAACTCGTTCCCGGAACGCTCAGTCTCGGGGCCGTGCAAAAGGTTCTGCAGAACCTGGTCCGTGAAAATATCTCCATCAGGGACATGCTGACCATTGCCGAGGCCCTGGCCGATTTCGGTCAGTCCATCAAGGATCCGGATCAGCTTACCGAGTTCGTTCGTCAACGCCTGTCCAGAACCATTGTCCGCCCGTACCTCGGCCAGCAGAACGGATCCCTTGCCATCATCAATCTCGGTCCGGACATTGAACAGGAGTTTCAGGCCAGCCTGCGTCAAACCGATCAGGGAACCTTTTTGGCCATGGATCCAGGCATGGCCCAAAAAATCATCAATGCCATCAACCAGGCAGCGGAAAAGGCCATGGTCGTCGACGGGCAGCCTGTCCTGCTTACAAGCCCCCAGACACGTCCGCATCTTGCCCAGCTGGTAACCAGATTCATCCCGACACTTCCGGTCATTTCCCAGGCGGAGATTCCCCCGGAAATCCGGCTGGAATCCCTTGCAACCGTGAGTCTGAAGAATGCACGTTAAAACCTACCAAGGCAAAACAACCAGCGAAGTCCTGGCCAGGGTCAAGCGGGATCTTGGTCCTGATGCTGTCATCCTGAGTTCGCAGACCAAAACCGTCAACGGCTGCAAACTCTGTGAAGTCATGGCCGCCCTCGAGCCTGATACCGACTCCCAGACGGGGAGTGTTTCCAGGTCCCAGGCTGATCAGCCTCCCTTTGACTGGCAGGCCATGCAAAAGGAATGGACAGAACTTCGCGAACAATGTTTGAGCGTCCTGCGACCCAAGATGGATCTGGATCAGCTCCCCTCCAAACAGCGTCAGGTCATCGAATATCTTGAAAAAGAAGGTGTTGCGTCCCATTGTCTTTTTACCATCTGGAAACGGCTCACGGAAAATGTCGATTGTTCGGCCCTGCAGATTCTTGGCGATATTTTGCAAATCGTCCCCTGGCATGACACCATCTATCGAAGCCGGGTCCACGCCTTTGCCGGCCCCTATGGATCCGGCAAGACAAGTACCATTCTCAGGTTGGCCCTTCGTTTGAAAAAAAAGGATCCCTCGGCACGCATCTGCATTGCCAACGGGGATCACTATCATGGCAAAGGACGACTTTTTCTCAAGCATTATGCCGATATTTCCGGCTTCTTTTATCGCGATCTCAAGACCGACACCGACTGGAAAGAGCTGGTTGGAAATACCAGCGAATACGACACCGTCCTGATCGATCTTCCCGGCCTGAACAATGATCAGACAATGGCCCAATGGATAGCGGCCGAATGCCCGGGTCTGCAAGACGCCATTCGCTTCCATCTCGTTCTCAGCCCATTATATGCAACAGCCCAGCAAAATATCTTTGTCAAACGATTTCGAATGCCGAACACCAGCAGCATCATCTGGACGAAGCTCGATGAAGCATGTACATACGGAGATCTCGTGAGTCAGAGTTATACCACGGGGTTGCCGGTCTCACTCCTGTCCTTTGGCCCAGGTCTTCGAAACACCCTTGCCGAGGCATCACACCTTGATGTCTGGCAGCTGCTCTTCAAGCACCAGCTTCCATCAAGCCGGTGATCACGACGCAGCAACCATCCTGGTCAAAAGTTTGTTTGCATTGTTGAAGTCACCACAATCCCTTGCAGCGACAGCCTCTAGCACACAACACATTCAAGGATTCCTGACATGAACGGCAACCTCCCCCTGGTATTTTCAGTGACCTCCGGCAAGGGCGGCGTCGGCAAAACCAATATCTCGGTCAACCTTGCCTATCAGCTCCACAAGCTCGGCAAACGGGTCATTCTTCTCGATGCGGATCTGGGGCTCGCCAATGTGGATGTTCTTCTGGGACTTGCTCCCAAGTACAATCTTTTCCATCTTTTCCACGAGCAACTCCCTCTTGAGAAAATTCTGTATACGACCACATACGGTTTTTCCATTCTCCCGGCAGCCTCAGGGGTCAGCTCCATGCTCTCACTTTCCACGGGGCAGAAGCTCGAGCTCCTCGAATCCATGGATTTTCTCGAGGACACCACTGATTTTCTCATTGTGGACACGGGAGCGGGAATCAATGATAATGTACTCTACTTCAACCTGGCCGTGCAGGAACGTCTTGTCGTCCTGACGCCTGAACCCACATCGCTTACTGACGCCTATGCCCTTATCAAGGTTTTAAAATTAAACCACGGCGTGGAACATTTTCGGATCATCTTGAACATGGTCAAAGACCAGAAAGAGGCCAAAAGCGTATTTGCCAAATTATACGAAGCCTGCGATCATTTTTTAAGCGGGGTCTCACTGGACTTTGTGGGGTATATTCCGTTCGACCCCCAGGTACGCAAGGCAGTTACCAACCAGATCCCCTTTTCCCGTTATGCCCCCAAATCCCAGGCAACGACTCACATTGCCCAGGCGGCCGAACGGATTGTTGGATGGAAACCTCCCCGGCAACTTGACGGCAACATCAAATTCTTCTGGAAAAAACTTCTTTTCAATGAATAGACCGTGGTTCATTCTTGAAGACAAAGGTATCTCTTTCAGCAGCCTCGATTCTGCGATCCAGCAAGAGATCGTTCGTGCCTATGGTGTCAAGATCAAGGCGCAGGCCCTTCGTCTCAAGGCAAAACTTCCAAACCACATAGAACTCGATGAGCTCATCAGTGCCGGTTCCCTCGGACTCATGGAGGCGCTCTACAAATACGATCCAAGCTCACAAAACCTCTTTGAAACCTATGCTGACACCCGTATCAAGGGGGCCATGCTCGACGAACTCCGCAAAATGGACTGGCTATCACGGGGGATGCGTCAAAAAATCAAAAAAATCGAATCCATCATCCAGAACTTTGAACAAACAAATGGAACCATTCCTTCCCATAAGAAACTCGCTTCCCTGACCGGATTTTCCCAAAAAGAGGTCGATCAGTGCATGGAAGCCCTTGAAAATCAATTTTGTCTGAATATCGATGCCCTCGAAGAAAAGACCCACTTCGACATCCTGAACGATCCTTTTGCCCAGCCCTTTGATCAGACCGCTGAAAACGAGATCATTGACAAATTGGCCCTACTCATTGAACAATTACCCGAAAGGGAAGTCCTTGTTCTCTCACTGTACTATGCCGAAGAGTTGAACATGCGCGAGGCCGCAAAAGTACTTGGTGTCACTGAAGGCAGGATTTCCCAGCTTCATTCCCAGGCGATCAAAAAGCTCAGACAAAAATTCACTGCACAACATGGCCAGCCCATCACCTAGCCGCCATGCAGCCCATCAACCTATTTCACGCTTCGTATCAAGGGAGTTCTACATGGCTACAGACACCAACATGCGCGTTCTTGTTGTCGATGATTTTTCCACCATGCGCCGGATCATCAAGAATATTCTCCGCCAACTCGGCTTCAACAATATTGTCGAAGCCGACGATGGTTCCACTGCATGGGATGTATTGAACAAAGACAAGATCGATTTTGTCATCAGCGACTGGAACATGCCGATCATGACCGGCATCGAATTTCTCAAAAAGGTCAGAGCCAGCGAGGAATTCAGCGATCTCCCCTTTCTCATGGTCACGGCAGAGGCTCAGCAGGAAAACATTATCGAGGCCGTGCAGGCCAAGGTATCCAACTATATCGTCAAACCCTTCACGGCGGAAACCCTGGGCCAAAAAATCGACAAGATCTTTGCCTGAGCCTATAACACACGTAACCCATCCTTTTTGCAAAGGAACCAGCTGACCATGTCTTTTTCGTCTCCCTCTCGGCCATGAAAGAGACATGGTAAAAAATCATGGCAGACGACAAGGAAGGCATTGGGCCGGAAGCTGAAAACCAGCCCCCAACAGCATCCGATGCGCAGGAAAAGGCATCCATTGACACGGGAACGGTTACGGCACCCTCCAACCGATCCCTGCAAAAAGTCGAGCTTGATCTCGATGATGCCGTGTTCCTTGACGATGAGGACGAAATTGAGGAGCCCCCTGCCGAGCCAGAAAAAAAAGAGCCGGTCGAAGAGGATAACCAGCCTTCTTTTTTCTGGAAGTACAAAAAATTTTTCCTTGCAGCCATTGTTCTCTTACTTGTCGGGAGCGCTCTCTTCTGGTGGCTCTTTGTCAAGCCCAAGCCGCTGGTCACCCCTCCCGAGCCTGCTCAGGAAAACGAGGCTGTTTCAGAGCCACCCGAAAAAGAATCTCCCGAGCTCACTGAACATGTCATGGCATTTGAACCCTTCTGGCTGGAATTCGAGGTCAACGGAACGTATCGATTTCTGACGTGCCGGTTTACCTTTCCGGTAGAAGGTGACCTTCTTAGAACCGAAGTGGATACCAAACGAATCATTATCCGCGATGCTGTGTACTATTATTTCAAGAACAAGGACATTGTCTTTCTGGGCAACACTGACAATGGCGACAGACTGAAAACCGACCTCCTTGAAATCATCAATCAATATCTTGGCAACGGACAGCTTGAAGAAATTCTGATCCAGGAATACAGGGTAGAGTGATATGGGAGCCTCCATCAACTTGCCGGTCATGCTCAATCAGGCACCGCACGTCCAGAAACTCCAGCATGCGGAGCAGTCACATCCCGCGACCCAGCAGGTATTTGCCGGGCAAGAGGCTGTGGAAAAGAGCAAACGCGAACAGAACCAGGTTCCCAAAACAGCTGAAAGTGAAGGGGGCCTGAGCGTCAAAAAAGAAAAAGACGGAAATAACAAGCAGTCTTTTTCAGAACATGGCGATCGTGAAAAACAAAACAGCAAAGAGGATGATACAGAACATGCATCCGGCAGCGGCAGGATCATCAATCTGACCGTCTGATGCGCCAAGCCGCAATTTGAGCTTTTAGGTTTTAAGTTTTAAGTTCAAGCGGTTATACAATTTTCTTGTTTTTTATGGCAGACTTTCACGAGTAAGGTACCAACAGCCCATCTCGTCAACCGGATACCCTCAAGGTTCTTCCGCTTTCATACGACTCATCTACCCCACGTGTCCGGACCCTCAAGGATTCCAATCATTTTGTATCACGATCTCATCAACAAGCATCTCAAGGCATAGGACATGTCATCCTTTCAATGGCTCATCATTCTTTCGGGCATTTTCGAGATCATTCTCATTTCGATCACTGTCTTTATCTTCTTCAAGCTCCGCAGGTCCCAATCCCTTATTCTGAAACTGCAGAACAAACAGGAAGAATTTCTCTCCCGGATTGATTTCAACGCCAAGCTCGAGCAGGAATTGGTCTCAAACTTTGAAGAACGCCAGAACCATTTGAGCCGGCTCGATGCCAGGCTGGAACGCAGGGCCAACACCCTGCAGGGTCTTCTCGAACAGGCCGATGCCTTTGCCAACTCCCCTGTCTTTCTCAAACAGACCATCCTTGCAGGGTACAGACGCGGACAATCCATTGAGGCCTTGGCCAGATCCACCGGGCTGAGCATCGACGAAGTGGAGGTCATTGTTGACCAGGAAGGCTAACCATGCGCATCCACGATCAGGGACGATCATTCACTCCTGGAGAGAACAACCCTGGATCAAACAGACAACAGGCCTTTCGAGCCGCCTATAAAATAGGCGATCTGCTCCTGGGAACCGTTGTCGAATACCTGACCCAAACCATGGCCTGGGTGACCATCGGCGAACTTCGCGTGCTTGCCGAGCTGACCAAAAAATATCCCCTGGGTTCTGAAATCTACCTCATTGTCACCTCCATGTATCCAGAGATCATTCTCCAGGAAGCTGATCAGGATGCCAAAAACCGGGCCACAGGGCTTCACATCATCGTCTGATCACGTTTCCCATCATGGCATCACTTTTTCCCATTACTCCTCAGAACCCGTGGCTTGCCCCCCTGGCCGGATTTTCCGATCTCCCCTTCCGGCTCTTGTGCCGGGAGCAAGGGGCACAGGTTGCCTGTACGGAAATGATCAGTGCCAAAGGGTTGGTATTTGACAGCAAGGGAACCAGGGATCTTCTGGCCACCTGTCCCCAGGATTCGCCACTGGTAGTCCAGCTCTTTGGCTCGGAACCGGAATACATTGCCAAGGCCATGGACATCCTTCTGGCACAGGGATTTCGATATTTTGACTTGAACAGCGGATGTTCGGTCAAAAAAGTGGTCAAGACAGGAAGCGGGGCCGCTTTGCTCAAGACCCCTGATCTGCTCACGGAAATTGTCCGGATCATGGCTGAAAAGGCCGGTACAAACCGGGTCGGGGTCAAGATCCGTCTGGGATGGCAGGCAGACACGCCTGTCTACCTGGATGTTGCACCCAAACTGGAACAGGCCGGGGCCGCATGGATCACCCTGCATCCTCGCTTTGCCAAACAAGGCTTTTCAGGTCGGGCCGATTGGAACTGTCTTGCCAGACTCAAACAGCGGGTATCCGTTCCAATCATTGCCAGTGGAGACCTGCTCCATGCCGAGGATGGCCTTGCCTGCATTGAATCAACCGGGGTGGATACGATCATGTTTGCCCGAGGTGCCCTCAACGATCCGGCCATCTTCAACCGCTTTCACGCCCTTTTTTCGGGTCACCTTCCGGAACCGAAGAGCGCAACACAGCTCGTGACCACCATCAAACGGTTCATGGAGCTCAGCACCACCTACGGCAACGAGGCCAGGGCTCTTTTGCGCATGCGCACCCTGGCCCCCCGGTTTGTCCGCGATTTACCAGGATCGAAATCCGCCAGAGGCTACCTGGCCGGCTGCCGCACCTGGGAGGATTTTGCCAAGGGAATCGAAGAATTGGGATAAAACAAAGGAGACAGGAGACGGGAGACGGGAGAAGGACAGAGAAACGACGTTTGATTCATTCCGTCAGGTTCTGTGAGAAAAAAATGTTACTGTTTTGGTCTTTCCTGCGCACTGCGCACTGTGCACTGTGTACTCCTGTCTCCCGTCTCCCTTCTCCCTCCTCCCGTCTCCCTTCTCCCGTCTCCTTTCTCATACCACCTCAACCCAAAACGTCCCCTATGAAAACGATCCATCTCGCCAAAACCGCTGGATTCTGCATGGGCGTGGCCCTTGCCCTTAAAAAACTCGATCAGGCCATTGCCGATAAAAAGGATGGTCAGGAGATCTTTACCCAGGGTCCGATCATCCACAATCCCCAGGTTCTTGAATATTACCAGAGTCAGGGCGTTTTTGAGTGTCAGTCAACAAAACAACTCGGACCCCACTGCATTGTGGTCATCAGGGCCCATGGGATTCCCCTTGACATGCAGCAGGCCATTGAAAAGTCAGGGGCAACCATTGTCGACGCCACCTGCCCCAAGGTCAAAAAGGCCCAGACACTCATAGCCAAAAATTCAGTCCAGGGACGCCACCTGCTTCTTTTCGGAGAAAAGGACCATCCTGAAGTCAAGGGACTGGTCAGCTACGCGCAGGCAGGCTTTACGGTTTTTGAAAGCATCCAGGAACTGGAAACCCTTCTTTCAACCCTGACCACACCCTGCTTTCTGGCCGCACAGACCACCCAGGACCGGGAGGAATTCCAGGACATCCATGCCCGTCTGGTCAATACATTAGGTGAGATCCCGGTCATGGACACCATCTGCACCGCGACCAAGGAAAGACAGCAGGAAGCCATTGCTATAGCCAAAGAGGTGGATCTTATGGTCGTGGTCGGCGGAAAAAACAGCGGCAACACCCGACGACTCGCCCAGGTCGCTTCGGCAACCACAACCCCCTGCTGCCATGTGGAACGCAAGGAGGAACTCCCCCTTGAGGATCTCACCGCCTGCACAACCATCGGCCTGACCGCCGGGGCATCGACGCCCGAAGACGTGATCAACGATGTCTTCCTTTACCTGCTTGAACTCGATGGATGATCCTGCATCAAGCGGTAAGACATCTACGCAGACAAAAAAACGGCGGACCAACTGGTCCGCCGTTTTTTTGTCGAATACGTAGGTTCTTGTTCTTCTAACAAATCCTTGGCAGCTGAGCCCCCTCGAGCATATCCAGCAGTCTGTGGCCGCCGATAGGGGTCTCGAGGACGACCTTGCCGGGATGATCGGTTGTGACTTCACCGATCTGCTGGCTGTCAATGGCAAGGGGATCGCTTCGCATGATTGAAAGGGCCTTGTCGGCGTACTTGCCCGGCAGAATGCAGATAAACTTGCCTTCATTGGCCAGATACAGGGGATCGAGACCGAGAAAGGAACACCCCCCGGCCACGGCCTCCCGCACCGGAATATTTTTCTCACGGACATAACATTCCACGTTCGACTGGAGCGCGATCTCGCTTAAGGTCGTTGCCAGCCCTCCCCGCGTCGGATCCCTGAGGACATGAATTTCCGGAATCTCCTCGAGAAGCCGGACAATGAGATGGTTGAGGGCTGCGGAATCGCTTTGTACCGGAGCATCAAAAGACAGCCCTTCCCGCTTGGACATGATGGTCAGTCCATGATCGCCCATGGTCCCGCTGATCAGGATGGCATCTCCCGGTCGCGCACTATGTCCGCTCGGACCGGGAGAGACAAAAACCTCTCCTATGCCCGTGGTATTGATAAAAATCTTGTCAGCCGCGCCCCTGGGAACCACCTTGGTATCGCCGGTGACCACTTCCACGCCCGCATTTTTAGCCGACAGTCCCACCGATGCAACGATCTTCTCGAGCATATCCATGTCCAGCCCTTCTTCCAGGATGAGTCCGCAGGTGATGAATCGCGGCCGCGCACCGATCATGGCCACATCGTTGACCGTTCCGTGAACGGCCAGGGAACCGATATCCCCGCCAGGAAAAAACAAGGGGTCAACCGTAAAGGTATCCGTACTCATGGATACAGGCCCGGAAAGATCGAGCAATGCAGCATCGTCGAGTCGGTTGAGGCGATCATTGCCAAGATGTTTGAGGAACATTTCAGAGATGAGACGCTGGGAGGCCTTGCCGCCACTCCCGTAATCCAAAAGAAGTTTCTGACTCATGAGTTGTGTGTATCCTTAACAATCAGGTGGTGCATGTGCGGAGCAATGTGTGAAAAGACCATGACAAACCCCGGACAGAAATCATGTTTGCAACCATGACTGGTGATGCACCATACCGGTTGTGGTAATGGGGAAAATCAGATCTGATACTTGTAATAGGCCGCGCAGGACCCTTCGGTGGAAACCATGCAGGGTCCGACCGGATTGGCCGGTGTACAGACCTTTTTAAAGAGCGGGCATTCATCGGGACGGATCTTGCCCCTGAGCACATCTCCGCACCTGCATCCGGCCAGCGGAGGGACATCGGGCAGACTCAGACCGAGTACGCGCATGGCATCAAATTCCCCATACCCCTCTCTGATACCCAATCCCGCAGCCGGGATCGAGCCGATCCCCCGGAACAATGCGTCCTGGGGCTCAAAGACCTCGTTCATGATCTCCTGGGCCTTTGGATTGCCCAGGTCGGCCACGGCCCGTCCGTATCCGTTCTTTAAAACCGCCTCACCCGCATTGCGCAGACGGACAAAGGTCAGGATGGACCGAAGGATGTCCACGGGCTCAAACCCGGTGACAACAGAAGGAATGCCATGTTTCTCGGCCAGAAATCTATACGGTTCCATCCCGGTGACTATGCACACATGACCGGGGAGCATGAACGCATTGACGGTAAGTTCCGGATCCTCCACCAAAACCTTCATCACCGGAGGCACCAGTTTATGAAAGGAGAGGACCAGAAAATTATGTACGCCCTGTTCCTTGGCGATTTGTATAGTCGCGGCAATGGTCGGAGCGGTTGTCTCGAATCCGACACCCAGAAAAACAACCTTGTCGTCAGGATTCTCCCGGGCCAGCTTGACCGCGTCAAACGGGGAATACACGACCTTGATCCTGGCCCCTTCGGCCTGGGCGGCCTTGAGGTTACGTTTGTTGGGACCGGGGACGCGCATGAGATCCCCGAAGGTGGCCACGATGACATCCTTGCGTTCGGCCAGTTCCAAAAAAGCAGCCACTTCCCGTTCATGGGTCACACAAACAGGGCAGCCGGGCCCGGAAAGATGGACTATCTCGTCAGGGAGCAGGGAACGAATGCCGCTTTGAAAAATGGACACGGTATGGGTCCCGCAAACCTCCATAAAACGAAGTTCCTCCCTCAATTCCTGCCTGATCGTCTTGACAATGGACCGGCAGAGATCCGGGTCTTTGAGTTTTTGTTCAAGAGAGTTCAAGATTCAACCCCTCTTCGAACAATTTTATCGTTTCCAGGCCTTCCTCCCTATCGAGCCGACGAAGGGCAAACCCCGCGTGGACAATAACAAAATCACCGACAGCAGGGTGTTCATCAATAAGTTCAAGACGGACCTCGTTGGCAACTCCGCCAACTTCAACCTGGGCAACATTGTCGCTGATACTCTTGATTTCCATGGGAACTGCCAGGCACATAGGCTGTTTTCCTCCTTTGCTTTTTGGAATAGGTGTTGATAAGCCTACCGATATTGTGTGTCAACCAAGGGGCGCCGACGCGACAGGACACATTTGTTCTTATGCAGGTACCCGAAATATGATGGCTGGCTTGCCCCGTTTTGAATGCCCTGACCGTATGACTGTCTGACGGTCAGAGCGAACCAGGCACCGTTTATCAGATTATTATTGCCTGGCTTCTTGCCGAAAGTTTCAGCTTGTACAGAACAACGCCTTGATGGTACGAGACCGGCAGAGAGGTTTCAAGCCGACCAATACCGAGTCAGCCATGAAAGCCCATCGCCCCTGACCGACACGATGCCGGCATGAAATTGTATGCCGCCACGGTTGCCACCCGGCAGAACGATACCATCTCTATGTGTCCGAAGTATCCTTATGAATGAAACATCGCCTTCTTGCCCGCCCACACACGACATGCGCTCTTTGTATGAATCCGACGCCCCGCCACCGCTGCGTCTTGATCCGTCCTGGACCATTCCCACACACAACGAGTGTCTGACATGGTGGGATGATTACGAAATGCTTGAAAATATCCGCGATCACAGCCTTGCCGTCACCCACGTGGCCCTGACCATAACCCGGCTGGCCCGTAACCATTCACCCCAGAGCTTTGCCTGTGATCCCACAGCCACCATCAGGGCCGGAGCACTCCTGCACGACCTGGCAAAAACCTATTGCATCCGTCACGGGGGCAATCATGCCCAGGTTGGGGCCTCCTGGGTCATCGGTCTGACCGGCAATCCAGCCCTTGGTCATGCGGTGCTTCACCATGTCTTCTGGCCGGGAAATGTGGATGTCCGAAACCATTTCATCCCTCTGGTCGTTGCCTACAGTGACAAACGGGTCAGACACGATGCCATAGTTTCTCTTGAAGACCGCCTGAACGATCTCATGCACCGCTACGGAACCACCCCATATCGCAAGGAACGCATCCACGCGGCCTATGATCAGGTGATGACCATTGAACAGCAACTCGAACAACTCACAGGAATCCCACTCCATGCGCATTCTTTTGATAGCCGGCGGCTGGTCTGATGAACGGGAAGTAGCCCTGCTTGGCGCGCAGGAAATCAAAAAGGCTCTTCAACGGCTCGGCCATGAAGTCATTTTGCATGATCCGGCCCATGATCTCCACAACCTGATCCCTGCGGCCCGAACATGTGATTTCGCCTTTATCAATCTCCACGGATCACCCGGTGAAGACGGGCTGATCCAGTCTCTGCTCGATTCCATTCCCCTGGCCTATCAGGGAGCAGGGCCTGCAGCATCCCAATTGGCCCTGAACAAGGCCGCCACCAAAATGGTCTATGAACGACACGGGCTGACCACTCCGAAATGGACTTTTTTTCCAAAAAATTTCTCAGCCATGGATACTCCTATCCACCTGAATTTTCCCCGGGTCATCAAACCATGCACGGCGGGTTCGAGCGTGGGAATATTCTTTGCCGATTCCCGCAAAGAATTTGAAACCGCACTTGGCCACAACGATCTTGTCGACCGGGATCTCATTATTGAAGAGCGGATCAAGGGGCAGGAAATCACCTGTGCCGTCCTTGATGACGCCCCGCTTCCACCCGTTCTCATTACCCCCCGAAAAGGGACTTTTTTTGATTACACCAGCAAATACGAAGATCAGGGTGCCGAAGAGCTCTGTCCCGCGCCCATCGGGGAAAAACTGACCGCTGAAATACAAAAGATGGCTCTGACAGCCCACCAGATACTTGGCATTGTTGATTACAGCCGAACCGATTTCATTGTTGATGACACGGGACATCCTTATGCCCTTGAAACCAACACCCTGCCGGGGATGACCAGGGCCTCGCTTCTTCCCAAGGAGGCCCATGCCGCAGGCATGTCCTTCGAGGATCTCATAGGGCGGCTGATCACCCTGGGCATGAGGAAAATCACATGAAAACAAAGCTTTTTACGGCAATTTACACCCTTTTCTGGACCCTGGCACTTCCCGTTGTCTTCGTGAACAAACGGCTTCGGGAACATTGGCCCGGTCGGCTGGGATGGGGGATTGGTCGAAAAAGTCATGATCTCTGGATTCAGGCGGCCTCGGTGGGCGAGGGGTTTCTGGCCATTTCCCTGACCGATTATCTGTTAAAGAACCACCCTGAGCTTTCAATACTCATAACCACCAATACATCTCAAGGTCTTGATATCCTCACGGATCACTTTCAAAAATACAGCGAATCCAACCGGCCCGACATCCGTATCTGCCCCGTGGACCATCCCCTTGTTGTCGGCTGGTTCATGCGCCGGATATCTCCAAAGATCGTGGTCCTTCTCGAGACCGAACTCTGGCCGGGTATCCTTGTGCAATGCAAAAAAAGAAACTGTCCTGTGCTCGTTGCCAACGGCCGCATGCGCCCCAAAAGCCTTGCCGGATATCTGCGTTTTCAGCGTGTACTCAAGGACATTGGACCACAACAGATCATGGCCATATCATCGTCTGATGCATCCCGATTCGCCACAATCTTTGAAAATGCCTGCGTAACGACCATGCCGAACATCAAATTCGATCGCATAGGTGATACCCCGGCCATTTCCTATGTGGCCAATCCATTATCCCGATTTTTCAGACCTTCCAGCAAATTCGTGGTGTTTGGTTCCATCAGGGAAGAAGAGGAACCAGCCATCCAGAACGCCCTGACCCGCCTGATAACCGATCATCCAACAACCATCGCTGCCCTGGTCCCCCGCCACCTTCACCGTATTTCGGCCTGGAAGGAATTTCTCGCATCCGGTTCCATACCCTGGATCCTTCGCTCACGCCTTGCTGAAGAACCGGTCAAACCCGGGACCATTGTTCTCTGGGACCTTTTTGGAGAACTTCCGGCCGTGTATGCCCTGGCCAAGACCGCCTTTGTGGGCGGCAGTCTCGCGCCCCTGGGGGGTCAGAACTTTCTCGAGCCTCTGGCTCAGGGCGTTCGCCCGGTCATCGGCCCGTTCTGGAGCAATTTTAATTGGGTCGGAGAGGATCTCATCACCCAGGGGTTTGTGACCATAGTTGCCACAGCCGACAAACTGGCCAATGAGCTCGGCTCCTCAACCCCCATGTCCCGGGAAAACGTCCGGGCCGCAACAGACGAGTATATAGCCTCCAAACAAGGAGGCACGGCCATGGTTGCCCAAAGGATCATCGAATCGGTTTCAAAGGGTGTGTCCTCACACCTACCACCTACAACGTAAAACCAAAAACCTTCCTATGTCCCAACCCATTTATGGTATCATCCCCGCCCGCTACGGATCGTCCCGTTTTCCCGGCAAGCCCATGGCTGAAATCCTGGGAAAACCCATGTTCTGGCATGTTTATGAACGTGCCATGCGCTCGAGATCCTTGACCAGCGTTGTTCTGGCAACGGACAGTTCCATCATTGCCGACAAGGCCAGAGAACTCGATATTCCCGTGATCATGACCAGAGAGGATCACACCAGCGGCACGGACAGGGTTCTCGAGGCAGCCATCAAGCTGGGAGCCGATCACCAGTCGACCATCGTCAACATCCAGGGCGATGAACCGGTTCTTGAACCGGCCATGCTCGATCAGCTCACAGCACCTTTTGACGATCCTCGGGTCAAGGTGACCACCCTGGCCAAATCCATCACCCCCGAACAGGCACGTGACCCCAATGTGGTCAAGGTGGTCCGGGCAGAAGATGGCCGGGGGCTTTATTTTTCCAGAGCCCTGGTTCCCTTTTCCCGAGATGGGGCATTCTCCTTTCTCGGACACATAGGGCTCTACGGGTTCAGGTTTCCCGTGCTTGAAAAATTTCAGAGTTTGGGCGAAAGCCCACTTGAACGCATGGAAAAACTGGAACAATTGCGTCTTCTCGAAGCAAACATCCCCATCCATGTGGCTCTTACCGAGTATCCATCCATTGGGGTGGACACCCGTGAAGATCTTGAAAAAGTACGCGCACTTCTTGCGTCGTCCTGATCGGTTACAAAGATTATAACTCTTCAGGTCTGTTTGGTTGCTCGCTGTTTATAAAAGATTTCAGCACGTATCAGGCGGCAAGATATGCCGCCTTTAATCTCGAAATTTTTCTCATCCACACACAACAATGGCACCGGCCATGTCGGAGTTACATGTATGCAAGCTATTCTCGCCCTTGAAGACGGCACGTTCTTTGAGTGTTCCTCCTTTACCGGCCCTGGTGAAACCCAGGGTGAAGTCATCTTCAATACCGGGATGACCGGATATCAGGAGATATTGACCGACCCCTCCTACCGTGGACAGATAGTCTGCATGACCTATCCGCTCATCGGCAATTACGGAGTCAATCTCGACGATGTGGAATCCGACAGAATTCAGGCAGCCGCGCTCATCTGCAAGGAATGCTGTACCAGGCCCTCCAACTGGCGTTCGACGCAGAGTCTGCCCGATTATCTCAAGGAACACGGGGTCATGGGTATCCATGATCTGGATACCAGGGCGTTGACCAAACACATTCGCATTCACGGAGCCATGCGTGCGGTCATTGCCACAGGGGTGAACGATCCCGAGGAATTGGTGGCCAGGGCCAAAAAGATCCCGTGCATGGAAGGACAAAACCTGGTCGAGGTTGTTGCCCCCCAAACCCCCTATCAATGGATCAACGACCGACCGGCCCCCCTGGATTCACCTGCAGCCCAAACAACGTGGGCGCAGACCGGCCCCAGGGTGATTGTCTATGATTTCGGGATAAAATGGAATATCCTGCGCCTTCTGGCCGCCCAGGGACTGGATATGATCGTGGTCCCACCAACCTTCACGCCCCAGGAAGTTGACGA
Organism: Desulfoplanes sp. PS50; assembly: GCF_053851535.1. NCBI lineage: Bacteria > Pseudomonadati > Thermodesulfobacteriota > Desulfovibrionia > Desulfovibrionales > Desulfoplanaceae > Desulfoplanes > Desulfoplanes sp. PS50. The sequence goes on from NZ_JBSPZA010000007.1 coordinate 40,096, forward strand.
ACTCGCACCTGACGGAATCTTTCTTTCCAATGGTCCCGGCGACCCAGCAGTCCTGGGCCAGACCATAGCCACGGTTGCCGATCTCGCCTCCAGGTATCCCATTGCCGGCATCTGTCTGGGACATCAGATTCTGGGACTCGCCCTGGGTGGAACAAGTTACAAACTCAAATTCGGTCATCACGGCTGCAACCATCCGGTCAAGGATCTGACCACGGGAAAAATCGAGATATCCTCCCAGAACCACGGGTTCTGCGTCGACATCCAGGGACTTGATTTTCTCGAAACCACCCACGTCAACCTGAACGACCAGACCCTCGAGGGATTCAGGCACAAGGATAAACCGATCATGGCCGTGCAGTATCACCCGGAATCAGCACCCGGACCCCACGACAGCAGGTATTTTTTTGCCAGGTTCAAGGATCTGATCACCCGGTAATCGTGCCTGCGGTCACAGGTTCCTTGCCACGGGCAGACAATTTCTCAACCCGCTCATACCAGGGAGAACATCATGAGCAACACTGCGTTCATCAAGATCAAGCAACAACTTGCAGGAGTCAACACGCGGCTCAAACAGGGCAAACTCTTTGCCGCAGTCAATTCCCTGCACGAAGCCCTGGCCTTTTTCCTGCGCACCAATTTGTTGAAGCATGAAAAAAAGGAATTCGAACAGCAGATTGAATGGGCCGTTTATCAGCTCAGTCATGATCAAGAGCTCAAAAAGGTCTTTCCGTTGCTTCTCACCTACACACCGGGAAAAGAAAAAGAACTGAATACAACCATCAACGAACTCCTGTCCGCTCTTCAGGATGAAAAAAGCAAGCAGGCCCTGGAACAACTCGAGGAATGGAAGAACAAGAAACAGCGCGATCTTGAAAAAGCCCAGGCAGCACTCGACAACAAAGAATACGACAAGGCCAGGTATCTTTTTGCCAAACTCTGTCAGGACTTTAGTGATGATCTGGAATTAAAGGCGGATGTGGGTGAGCGGTTTCTGAATGTGGAAATCTATGATGAGGCCATTGAGTATCTCAAGGCCGCATATGAAGGCAATCCCAAGTCAACGAACATATTCAACAAACTGGGTATAGCCCTGCGCCAGAGCAAGAAATTTGAAGAGGCCGAACGGTTTTACCATGAAGCGTTGGTCACTTCTCCGGATAACGAATATATCCTGTTCAATCTGGGCCGCGTGTATATCGATTGGCGACAATGGAAAAATGTTGAAAAAACGGCTCTCAAGGCGCTTGAGATCAATCCCGATTTTGTAGAGGCACAAAAAATGCTGAGGTTTGCCAGAAAACATATGTAAGATCCCCTCGGTGTATTTCTCGGAGACAGGAGGCCGGAGACAGGAAACCGGACGACACGACTTCCCGGATATGATCTGCGGGATCTTCACCGGGCCCGGATCAATGCCAATCACCGGAGTCATGCATCCTGGGATCCCGGCATGAGGATGGCGACAATCGCTGAAAAGCATTCCCATACAATAAACCTTTCCAAAGGTAAGCCGAATGTTCGTATCGTCCTGACAGATCAACCCTCTTCCCTTTTCTCCTACGGAACCATACATGAAAAAAGCGCTCATTACCGGTCTGACAGGCCAGGACGGCTCCTACCTGGCAGAATTTCTTCTTCAAGAAGGCTATGAAGTCCACGGGATCAAACGCAGATCCTCTTCGTTCAACACGGCCCGGGTGGATCATCTCTACCGGGACCCGCATGAGGAAAACGTCCGTTTTTTCATGCATTACGGCGACCTGACCGATTCCACCAATCTGATCCGGATCATCCAGCAGGTTCATCCCGACGAGATCTACAATCTGGGCGCCCAGAGTCATGTCCAGGTCTCCTTTGACACCCCGGAATACACGGCCAACTCCGACGCCCTGGGCACCCTGCGCCTTCTGGAGGCCATCCGGGTCCTCGGACTCGAAAAAACCACCCGCTTCTACCAGGCCTCGACCAGCGAGATGTTCGGCAAGGTCCAGGAGACCCCGCAACGGGAGACAACGCCCTTTTATCCCCGGAGCCCCTATGCCGCGGCCAAGGTCTATGCCTATTGGATAACGGTCAATTACCGGGAGGCCTACAACATGTTCGCCTGCAACGGCATTCTCTTCAATCACGAATCTCCGTTGCGCGGCGAGACCTTTGTGACCCGCAAGATCACCCGGGCAGCCGCCAGGATCAAACTCGGCCTGCAGGAGTGTCTCTATCTCGGCAATCTCGATGCCAAACGGGACTGGGGGCATGCCAAAGATTATGTCCGGGCCATGTGGCTCATGCTCCAGCAGGATCAGCCCGACGATTTTGTCATTGCCACGGGCGAAACCCATTCGGTGCGGGAATTCGTGGAAAAAAGCTTTGCCGAACTGGCCATGCCCATCATCTGGGAGGGCAAGGGACTCGACGAGGTGGGCAAGGACGAGAGGACCGGCACGGTCCGGGTGCGTATCGATGCGCGGTATTTCAGGCCCACGGAGGTGGAATTTCTTCTGGGCGATCCCACCAAGGCCAGGGAACAGCTCGGCTGGAAACTGGAATCGGATTTCGACACCCTTGTGCGGGAGATGATCCAGACCGACCTCAAAGAGGCCGACCGGGACAATCTCTGCCAGAAGGCCGGATTTGCCGTGCCCAGTCACAATGAATAGGGACTCGTCGTTCTCAACAAAAGAATGAGCACTGTACAACCATGTGCTTCATATCGTTTTTCGTCCAATTCACCCTTTCAGCAGGCACATGACCATGCAACCAACCGATTCCATTTATGTAGCCGGCCACCGGGGCCTGGTGGGCTCCGGATTGTGCCGGGAGCTTGCCCGTAAAGGGTATAGGAATATCCTCACCCGGACACACAAGGAACTCGATCTGTGCAATCAGCAGGCGGTCAACGAGTTCTTTGCCGAGCATCACCCGGATCACGTCTTTCTGGCCGCGGCCAAGGTCGGAGGGATTCATGCCAATGCCACCTACCCGGCCCGGTTCATCTTTCAGAATCTGGTCATCGCCACCAACGTCATTGACGCGGCCTATCGCAACGGGGTCAAAAAACTGCTTTTTCTCGGCTCGTCGTGCATCTACCCCAAACTGGCCCCCCAGCCCATAAGGGAAGACTACCTGCTCACCTCCGCCCTCGAGCCGACCAACGAGGCCTATGCCATCGCCAAGATCGCCGGGCTCAAGATGTGCGAATTCTACAATCAGGAATACGGCACCACCTTCTGGTCGGCCATGCCCACCAATCTCTACGGCCCGGGCGACAACTACGATCTGGCGACCAGCCACGTCCTCCCGGCCATGATCCGCAAATTCCACGAGGCCAAACTGGCCGGCAACAAACCGGTGACCCTCTGGGGCACGGGTTCACCCAAAAGGGAATTTCTCCATGTGGACGATCTGGCCCGGGGATGCGTCCACCTCATGGAACTGGAAAACACCCCGCCCCAACTGGTGAACATCGGCTGCGGCCAGGATCTGACCATCAAGGAACTCGCCCTTATGGTCCAGGAATGCGTGGGCCACACAGGCGAAATCGTCTGGGACACGGACAAACCCGACGGCACCCCCCAAAAACTCCTGGACATCTCCAGAATCACCACCCTCGGCTGGCAACCAGCCATCAGCCTTCAAGACGGCATCGCCAGGGTCTACGCGGAGTATGCCGCAAAAAAATGACAATGACCAAACGCAACGCGTTCCCAAAAAATGCCGTTCTCCGCGCCTCTGCGCCTCTGCGCGAGAAAAAAAGAAAAACAGTATCCCGCAGAGGCGCAGGGACGCAGAGAAAGGATTGAAAGACCAAGACATACAACAGGCCTGTGACCATTACCTTAGCATCACTCGATCCAGACTCACTATCCCCCAGAACGCAACGCGTTCCCCAAAAATGCCTTTCTCCGCGCCTCCGCGCCTCTGCGCGAGAAAAAAAAGAAAAACAGTATCGCGCAGAGGCGCAGGGACGCAGAGAAAGGATTGAAAGACCAAGACATACAACAGGCCTGTGACCATTACCTTAGCATCACTCGATCCAGACTCACTATCCCCCAGAACGCAACGCGTTCCCCAAAAATGCCTTTCTCCGCGCCTCCGCGCCTCTGCGCGAGAAAAAAAAGAAAAACAGTATCGCGCAGAGGCGCAGGGACGCAGAGAAAGGATTGAAAGACCAAGACATACAACAGGCCTGTGACCATTACCTTAGCATCACTCGATCCAGACTCACTATCCCCCAGAACGCAACGCGTTCCCCAAACCTGCCGTTCTCCGCGCCTCTGCGCCTCTGCGCGAGAAAAAAAGAAAAACAGTATCGCGCAGAGAAGCGGGGACGCAGAGGAAGAGGTTTTTGTAAAAAACCATGGAACCGAATATTGATAAATTGATACGCTTCTGGATATCTGAAGCAGTCGAAGCCTTAAAGGTTGCCGATCACCTTGTGGAGAAAGGAGATTTCTCCTATGCTTTGTTTTTTGGCCATCTGGCTTTGGAAAAAATGCTAAAAGCATTATGCGTGAAGGAGCAACGGGGACATGCCCCTCCAATTCACAATCTTATCAGACTTGCTAAAATTGCTGGGATTAAACTTGACAAACAAGCTGAGAATGATTTTGTGACTATAACCGCCTTTAATATTGAATCCAGATATCCAGATTTTAAAAATTCTTTTCGTAAAAAATGCACACTGCAATTTACCACACAACAGATGGAAACAATAAAAAGGTATTTCAAATGGCTGAAATCCCAACTGAGTTAAAAGAACTTATGCGGAGATATATTGCTCAAGTCAATCAGGTCAAACAGGTTGACAGAGCTTATTTATATGGCTCTTACGCCAAAGGCAGAGCCAATAAATGGAGTGACATTGATATAGCGATTGTCAGTCCTGACTTTTCTCAGGATCTTTTTGAGGAAAGGGTTTTTTTGATGAAGTTGGCTCTAAACTTTGATGATCGGATCGAACCAAGTCCATTCCGACCTGAAGACTTTAATCTTGACAACCCCCTGGTCAACGAGATTGATGCTTCTGGCATTGAAATCTGCTCTGAGTAACACCCGCTACGAGCTGTGAGCTTAACTTTGGCAACTATTAAGTTTTATCGAATCATATTGAATAGTTAGATAACCATATAGTAATTTAAGCGACAAAAATTGGCTGTAAGGGATCAAATCGACTGTTTTTAAAAATCAATATAAATAAAAACAGCTTGTTGCTTATCTCAGAGACCCGGCCCACAAATACTTCCAGATAGTTCTACCCCAATCGTCCTACAGAACACACCGCGTTCCCCAAACCTGCCGTTCTCCGCGCCTCCGCGCCTCTGCGCGAGGAAAAAACAAAACAGTATCGCGCAGAGACGCAGGGACGCAGAGAAAAGATTGTAGAACAAAACCATTTATATCCTATCTGCATGGATTAACCAATATTAGCCATATGACTCAGAACGCATCGCGTTCCTAAAAATGCTTTCCTCAGCGCCTCTGCGCGAGGAAAAATATCATGAAAGACATAGAACTGCTGAAACGACAGATTATCGAACGTCTCCAAGGCCTCAATCCGGAAAAGGTCATCCTTTTTGGAAGTTATGCCGATGGTACCGCAAATGACGAAAGTGACCTGGATCTTTATGTGGTCACTAAAGATGATTTCATCCCAAAAAACTTCCAAGAAAAAACCCAGGTTCGCCTGAAAGTGTCACGAGTGCTCAGTGATCTTCAAAAAACGATCCCGATCGATATCATTACACACACCCAAAAAATGCATACCAAGTTCATCAACCTGAACAGCTCGTTCGCCAGGGAAATAACCGAAAAAGGTATTAGGCTGATATGAACAAAGAGATCGTCACAGAATGGCTCAGATCGGCTCAACTCGACCTGGCCAGTATCCATTACCTTATCGACAAGGAGCACCTCACTCCTATCGTTGCATTCCATGCTCAGCAGGCCATAGAAAAGACGATCAAGGGATTACTCGAATCCACAAACATCAAGGTACCGAAAACGCATAAACTCCAAACATTATTCGCGCTGGCCGATGTTGATTTCGAATTCGATCATGATTTGTTGATCATTCTCGATGACTTGTACATTGATGCGCGTTATCCGGGCGAACTAGGCCTTCTTCCGGAAGGTAATCCGACCATTGCAGATACCAAGAAATTTCAGATTCTTGCCGAATTTGTGTTTGAAAAGGTATGCAACCAGTTAAACATTAAGGCGAGTTGAGTTATACTTTCATCCTCCATAACGCAACGCGTTCCCTAAATGCCGTTCTCCGCGCCTCTGCGCCTCTGCGCGAGAAAAAAAGAAAAACAATATCGCGCAGAGGCGCAGGGACGCAGAAAAAAAATTGAGAGACAAGAGCGTTTAAGGCAGCGGTCCTTACCAATACCCCCCCCCTTTCCCTCTCAGAACGCCCCGCGTTCCCCAACCTGCCTTTCTCCGCGTCTCTGCGCCTCTGCGCGAGAAAAAAAAGAAAAAGCAGTATCGCGCACTCCAGGACCCCGGGAAAAATGTCTTGACTGAAAGAAAATATATGGCGATATTTTCTTCATGGAAAAGAAAGATTACCTCAAACAGATCATCCGGGATTTCCACCTCCAGGACGGGTTCACTGTCTTCCCCCGAGATATTGAAGTTCCCGTGAACAGCGGGAAGATAATCTCGCTGGTGGGCGCACGTCGCAGCGGCAAGACGTGTATTCTCTATGATACCATAAACAGGATCACCCAGGAGACAAACAAAACCCAAACCCTGTTCATCAATTTCGAAGACGAGCGTCTGGATCTGGGGCTTGAAGAGCTGGATGTGATCCTCCAGGCCTACCGCGAGCTGTATCCGGATCAACGCCTGGAAACATGCTCTTTCTTTTTTGATGAAATCCAGAACATAACCGGATGGGAAAAATTCGTCCGCCGAGTGTACGACACAGTAACCCGTAATATCTTCCTCACCGGTTCCAATTCCAAACTGCTCGGCTCGGAGATAGCCACCAGTCTGCGCGGACGAACTCTCTGCTTTGAGGTCTTTCCTCTCTCTTTTCACGAGTATGTGCATTTCAAAGGGATCACAACCGATCTCCACTCCTCGCGACAGCTTGCCTTTATACGAAATGCCCAGGCAACATTTCTCAACCAGGGAGGGTTTCCTGAAACCCTGTTTGTGGATGAACGGCTGCATCCCAGGATGTTGCAGGAATATTTCAATGTGCTGCTCTATCGGGATATCGCCGAGAGATATCATGTCAGCAATTTACCGGCATTGAAATATTTCATGAAAAAACTGCTTGCTTCGTCAACCAAGCAAGTATCAGTGCATAAAATCTACAATGATCTCAAGTCGGGAAATATAAAAATAGGAAAAAATACCCTTTACGACTTTCTGGAATATGCCCAAAACAGCTATCTCGGCCTTATCCTGCCACGATATGATCAGGCTTTGGTTTCCAGGGAACTTGGGGAAAAAAAGGTTTATGCAATCGATATCGGGCTCTGTAATGCCGTGGAGTATAAATTTTCCGAGAATCTTGGCAAGGCCTTGGAAAACGCTGTCTTTTTAGAGCTGAAAAAAAGAGGCCATGACATTTTTTATTATCGTGATGATTCCTGCGAGTGCGACTTCCTGATCGCAGACCGGGGAAAAATCATCGAGGCTATACAGGTCTGTTATGACCTGAGCAATCCGCAGACCAAAAAGAGAGAACTCAAAGGCCTGACCAAAGCCTGCACCCGATTCGGCCTGGACACAGGCACAATCATAACCAGCGAGACTGCAGAAAAAATCGAACTCGGAAACGCTCACATAGAGATACTTCCTTTTTATCAAAAATTCATCTCATTGTCCGCGTAAAAAAGGATAAAGCCTTTCTCGCGCAGAGGCGCCGGGACGCAGAGGAAAGATTGAAAGACAAGGACTTCCTAGCTCCAGGCTTATACGCATGAGCCAACCATTGCCCACCACCCATTCCCCCAGAACGCAAAGCGTTCCCAAACATGCCTTTCTCCGCGCCTCTGCGCCTCCGCGCGAAAAAAAGAAAACGGTTGACGGCCACCCAAAATTGTATATATTTTTGCTACACACATAGGGGTAGTGTCATGACACAAACACAAAATCGCCAAACCCCCATCAACATCAGGGCATTGGCGACGCAAAGAGCTCTCATCGACAGAGCTGCCAAGGCGGTCAACAAGAGTCGTTCGGAATTCATGCTCGAGGCGGCGTGCAGGGAAGCGGAAAACGTTCTCCTGGACCAGCGTCTTTTTTATGTAACTGAAAACGAATTCGAGCGTTTCGAAAAAGCGTTGGACACACCCCCCGGCAATTCTTTGACAGAACTTCTCAATACCAAGGCTCCATGGGAATCATGACGGTTCTAAGCCGCCCCGGGCCCATTCAGCCGACGCATTGCTGTTTGGAATTCGATTCCAGTGTTCCTATACTCGACGATTGGTTGCAAAAAAGGGCACTACGTAATGAAACTGCAGGGGCATCACGAACCTTTGTTGTCTGCAATCATCACCAAATTGCGGGATACTACGCCCTTGCAGCCGGAGGCGTCCTCAGGATGGATGCCCCGGGCCACATTCGCCGGAACATGCCGGACCACATTCCAGTTATGGTGCTGGGAAGACTGGCCGTGGATCGCCGCTGGCAGAACCTAGGCCTCGGACGCGGGCTGCTCAAGGATGCAGTACGCAGAACACTGAACGTCTCCACGCAGATCGGTATCAGAGCCCTGCTGGTCCATGCCATTTCCAATCAAGCCAAAGCCTTCTACCTTTGCCACGGCTTCCAGGAATCCCCCCTGAATCCCATGACACTCATGCTCGGCCTCGACTTTGCGGCGAGACACAATGAAACAACTGACTCCCAGTAGATGCCGGGACACAGAGAACAGATTGAAAGACCAGGGCATCCATGCCTGTACCCGTTGTCATCCTCAGGACCAGACTCATCATTCCTTAAAAAGCAAAGCGTTCCCCCAAAATGCCTTTCTCCGCGCCTCTGCGCCTCTGCGCGAGAAAAAAACATCTTTCCCTGAAGCTCATTGAATCCTTGGCAGATAGCTGCTAGCAGGATATTATCATCAATACTTTCAACCCGTCTCTCAGCGCACTATTTATCCGCAATTTAAGACGTAGCTTTAATAGAAATACTCAAATTATTGTAACCAGTTATTTTCATCAAGACAACATTTGGTACAAAAGGCATGTTACGCCAGTAGGAGATCTCGTCCATGGAAACATTAAAGACACAAGTAAACATTTCAGAAGATCGAAGGCTGATCATCGACTTGAAAATTCCAGATAACATCTCGACCGGAAAAATGGATGTTGTTTTAGTTTTTCAGAAACAGGAGGAAAGCCCTGCTGAACCATCCAGAATTCTCGGCACATATAGAGGAAAGATCAGGATTGCCGAGGATTTTGACAAAGATCTCGGAGAGGAATTCTGGCTGGGAGAAAGCGATGAACTTTCTGCTTGATACGCATGTCTTCCTCTGGTTTGCTGCTTATCCAGAAAAACTATCTGACAGGGCGAAGCAGATTATCCTGAATACTAAAAACTCACTGTTTTTGAGCATTGTCAGTCTATGGGAAATGCAGATCAAAATTCAACTTGGAAAACTGGATATTGATACTCACCTCATAGACCTGTGGCATGATCAGCAAACAAAATCGCAAATTCTCTTTCTTCCAGCAAAAGAAGAGCATGTCTGGACCTTACCAAACCTCCCACAAATTCACAAAGATCCTTTTGATAGACTTTTAATTGCACAATCATTATGTGAAAACATGCCATTTATCACAGCAGATGCCACTATAAGTAAATACAATGTAAAAATAATTTGGTAAGGATATAGATTTCAGACCCAATGCTCAACCAATACATTCTCTCCATCCGCTAGAACGCACCGCGTTTCCCCAAAGTGCCTTTCTCTGCATCTCTGCGCGAGAAAAAAAGAAAAACCAGTATCGCGCAGAGATGCTGTGACACAAAGAGAAATATCAAGTTCTATTGGACATATAAGAAGAAACGCTTGACTCTCAAAATAGTTTCACCCATATCAAACAGATGTCTGAAAATAACAAATTCGGCATTCAGAAGAAAAATTTGTATCTCACCCGGATCGCCCCTTTTCTCGGTAGTCCGGTGGTACATCGTGGGCATGCACGGTGTGGGGGGGGCTGAAAACAAAAGCATACAAGCCTGTGCCCATTGCCAGCCCGACCCCGACTCACTGCAACGCGCTCCCCAAACTGCCGTTCTCCGCGCCTCTGCGCCTCTGCGCGAGAAAAAAATAGTATCTCGCAGAAACGCTGTCACCCTGAGGAACAAGGATTATGACTGCCACAACAATCGAAACCCTCATCGCTTCCGGCGAATCTGAAATCCTGGAGTTCAAAAAGAATTTTGGCAAGGAAGCCATCATCGCTCTTTCCGCTCTGGCCAACACCATGGGCGGCTGGGTTCTTTTGTGGGTGATCAACTGAGGCGACATCTTTCCTGACACAGGGGGAATATGATTGCCGGATTGTTTTTGCATTTGAAAAAGATCCTGATTCAGGAAATGATCTCATCGTGTTGCTTGATATTGGGAAACACGATGAGGTTTATTGAGCTGATCTAGACCAAGACTCACCATCCTTCAGAACGCAACGCGTTCCCAAACCTGCCGTTCTCCGCGCCTCCGCGCCTCTGCGCGAGAAAAAGAAAAACCAGTATCGCACCCAAGACGCTGGAACGCAGAATAAAACCAAAGCCACAATGCGTAATAAATGCTTGCCCCTTGCACACCTCGCATCACCCCCCTGCCCTCTCAGAACGCACCGCGTTCCCAAACCTGCATTTCTCCGCGCCCCTACGCGAGAAAAACAATCCTCCCCCCTGAAAGTCATTGAATCCTTGGCAGATAGCTGCTAGCAGAATACTGCCGACAATAGTTTTCGCGCCGTTACCGGCCGCCCATCACTCCGGAATTCCAGCAACATTTTTCATTGGCGCTTAATTTGCTTAACTAAGCATATCTTCATCAAAACGGCACTTTCTTGACGGCACATATGCCCCAAGGAGAATAGAATGAATGTGCTTATCACCGGCGCAGACGGGTTCATAGGTTCTCATCTCACAGAAACGCTCCTTTCCAAGGGTTACAAAGTCCGAGCCCTCAGTTTTTACAACTCGTTCAACGACTGGGGTTGGCTGGAAGAAGTACCCAAAAACGACAACCTCGAGGTTGTATGTGGCGATATCCGCGATCCGCACTTCTGCAAGGAAATAACCAAAGGCATCGACACTATTTTCCACCTGGCCGCTCTTATCGCCATTCCCTATTCCTATATTGCCCCCGACAGTTACGTTGATACCAACGTCAAAGGTACGCTGAACATCTGCCAGGCTGCCAAGGAAAACGGGTGTTCCAGGCTTATCCATACTTCGACTTCTGAAGTTTACGGTACTGCCCAATACGTGCCCATTGATGAGATGCATCCTCTCCAGCCTCAGTCCCCATATTCGGCCACCAAGGTCGGGGCTGATTCCATGGCCTTGAGTTTTTACAATGCCTTCGCCCTGCCGGTCACCATCGCCCGTCCTTTCAATACCTACGGTCCCCGGCAGAGCGCCAGGGCTGTCATCCCGACCATTATAATGCAGATTGCTGCCGGGAAAAAGCAAATCACGCTGGGAGATGTCTCCCCGACCCGGGATTTCAACTATGTACTTGATACCTGTCGTGGTTTCATTGCTTTGGCCGAATCCGACAAGACTATTGGCGAAGTGGTAAATATCGGTTCTAATTTTGAGATCTCTATCGGTGATACCCTCAATCTGATCAAGGAACTTATGGATTCAGATGTTGAATTTGTCACTGATCAGGCACGCATTCGCCCGGAAAATTCAGAGGTCTTTCGGCTCTGGTGTGACAATACCAAGATTCACAAGCTCACCGGGTTTGAGCCGAAATATACGATACAAGAAGGCTTGCGCCTGACTATTGATTGGCTGAGCAAGCCTGAAAATCTCTCACGCTATAAAATCGATTTGTACAATGTATGACGACCTGATCCAGTTCATCCGGGATTATTACCGTACGGACGAATTCATCTCGCTGCATGCGCCCACGTTCAAGGAAAAAGATCGCAGCTACGTCCTCGACGCGATTGATTCCACCTTTGTTTCAAGCATTGGCGAATACGTGAACCGGTTCGAACGCGATCTGGCCGCTTTTACGGGTGCTGCTCGTGCCATAGCCACGGTCAATGGCACTACTGCCCTGCAAACTGCCCTTCAACTTGTGGGTGTAGGCTGTGGGGATGAAGTCATCACCCAGCCGTTGACCTTTGTGGCTACGGCCAATGCCGTGGCACACCTGAACGCACATCCCGTGTTTGTTGATGTGGATCGGGACACCATGGGACTCAGCCCTGAAGCCCTGGAAGCCTGGCTCGAATCCAACGTCCAAATCCGTGAAGGCGAGGAAGGCAATACCCATGCATTTAACCGTTCCAACTTTCGACGCATTGGTGCCATCCTTCCCATGCACACCTTTGGCCACCCTTGCAGAATCGAACGAATTGTTCAGATTGCCCGCAAGTGGTCGATTCCGGTTGTCGAGGATGCAGCAGAAGCCATTGGTTCCTATGTTGGCAACACGTATTGCGGTCTGTTCGGTGATGTCGGAATTTTGAGCTTCAATGGCAATAAGACCATCACATGCGGTGGTGGTGGCGCCATTTTGACCAATGATGCATCCCTCGGGGCCAGGGCCAAACATCTGACCACAACAGCCAAGGTGCCGCACCCTTGGGAGTTCGAACACGACGAAATCGGATACAATTTCCGCATGCCCAATCTAAATGCAGCCTTGGCCTGCGCCCAAATGGAACGACTGCCTGAAATACTCACGGAAAAACGTTCACTCGCTCTTGCCTACAGTGAGTTTTTCAAAGACAAGGATTGGGCAGAATTTTTGAAAGAACCTGAAGGTACGCGCAGCAATTACTGGCTGTGCTCCATTGCTTTAAACGATGAGTCGTTCAGAGATACATTTCTTGAAACAGTGAATGCTGCAGGAGTGATGGTCAGGCCCGTCTGGAAGCTGATGACGGAGTTAACCATATATAAGCATTGTCAGACTGGACCGATTGGGAATGCCAAGTGGCTGCGAGAAAGGGTAGTGAATTTGCCGAGTGGGGTTCGAAGCAGTGAATAAACCTGAAATTATCCTCGTCGGGGCAGGTGGACACTGTCGATCCTGTATCGATGTGATCGAATTGGAAGGAAAATTTTCCATAGCCGGGATAGTGGACCGACCCGGTGTTGTTACCGATGATAAAATTTTGGGGTATCCAGTTTTAGGAACAGATGATGATTTGACCAAATTACGCGACCAGTTTGAACATGCATTGGTGACGGTTGGCCAGATCCGAACCGCTGCAGTTAGGATAAAACTTTACGACATGCTCATCTCCTTTGGATTTCAACTTCCAGTCATTCAATCTCCTCTTGCATATGTCTCGAAGCATGCACATGTCGGAAAGGGAACGATTGTCATGCATCAGGCGATAGTCAATGCCGGTGCCCGCATCGGTTGCAATGGGATACTCAACACCAAGGCACTGATTGAACACAATGCATTTATAGACGATCATTGCCATGTATCAACGGGAGCAATTGTCAATGGCGGAGCTTCTATTGGCAAGGGATCGTTTATAGGATCTCAGTCCTGTGTCGTTCAATCAGCAGTTGTGGATGAGAATTGCTTTGCCAAGGCATTGTCTCTGATTACCGAAAATTTTTCATGCCCAGAGAAAAAGAAATGAGTGTTGTGATCATCGCGGAAGCAGGAGTGAACCATAACGGCTCACTTGAACAGGCTAAAAAGCTTGTGGAAGTTGCGGCTCATGCCGGGGCTGACATGGTCAAATTTCAGACATTTAAAGCCAAAAACATCGTTGCCAAAAAGGCTCCAAAAGCTGACTACCAAAAGCAATCCACAAATAGCGAAGAATCCCAATTCGAAATGCTCAAGCGCTTGGAGCTCTCTTCTGCTGACCATAAGGAGTTAGTTGCATATTGCAAAAAATGTGATGTGCAATTTTTATCCACTGCTTTTGATGTGCAGGCTATAGATTTTTTAAAAGGGCTGGGCCAAACTGTATGGAAAATCGCTTCCGGCGAGATCACGAACCTGCCCTACTTACGAAAAATTGGCTCCCTGGGTCAAAAGGTAATCATGTCCACAGGAATGGCCGACCTTGGGGAGATAGAAGATGCTCTTGCCGTTTTGGAAGGTGCAGGAACTTCTCGAGACAAGATCACCGTACTGCACTGCAATACGGAATACCCAACCCCTATGCGTGATGTTAACCTTCGAGCTATGGAAACCATCGAGGCCGCTTTTCCTGGCATTCGGGTCGGGTATTCCGATCATACTCTGGGGATTGAAGTGCCTATCGCAGCTGTAGCATTGGGTGCTACGGTCATCGAGAAACACTTTACTCTGGATCGCAATCTCCCTGGACCGGATCACCGGGCAAGCCTTGAGCCGCAGGAGCTTGAAGATATGGTACGGTCAATCAGAAATATCGAATTGGCCTTGGGCAGTGGAATCAAGGCCCCTTCGCCTTCGGAGCGAAAAAACAAACCCATTGCCAGGAAAAGCATTGTGGCTGGGCGGAATATCCTGAAAGATGAGATTCTCTGTGAGGACAATCTGGCAGCCAAACGCCCGGGTACAGGGATATCTCCCATGCGGTGGGATGAGGTAGTCGGCAGACCCGCTGTTCGTGAATATCAGCAAGACGAACTCATTGAGACCTGAATCCAACTGAGCCTGCAAAGTGAAACGAAAAATTTGCATTTTTACCGGCACACGGGCCGAATACGGGCTCTTGAAGCCTTTGATGGACAGCATTCGTCAGGACAGTGATCTGCAGCTTCAGATTCTGGCTACAGGGATGCATCTCTCGCCTGAGTTCGGTACGACCAGGACCTTGATCGAGCAGGATGGTTTTGTGATTGATGAGCAGGTGGAAATGCTGCTCAGTTCTGATTCCCCGGTTGGTACCAGTAAATCCATGGGCTTGGGACTTATCGGATACAGCGAGGCGTTGCAGCGGTTACATCCTGATATCGTGGTCATTCTGGGAGACCGTTTCGAATCTATAACCATGGCCTGTGCCTGCATGAATCATCGGATACCTGTTGCTCATTTGCATGGCGGTGAAACCACGCAGGGTGCTGTGGATGAAGCGTTTCGTCACTCCATCACCAAAATGAGCCACCTGCATTTCACCAGCACGCAGGAGTATCGCAAGCGGGTCATTCAGCTTGGAGAACACCCGGATCGTGTTTTTAATGTCGGGGCCATCGGGATTGAAAACATCAAAAACTTGCCTCTATTGCCCAAAACAGAACTCGACAAGTCCATTGATTTCGATCTGGGAGAAAAATATTTTTTGGTTACTTTCCATCCGGTCACTCTTGAAACTTCCACAGCCGAGGAACAGTTCAAAAATCTTCTGAGTGCCCTGGATCAGGTTCTTTGCGATGCCCCTGAGGTCAGAATTATCTTCACAAAGGCCAATGCGGATACGGATGGAAGGATAATCAATCTGCATATTGACAAATATGTGGCTGCTCATTCTTCCCCGACGATTGCGTTCACTTCCATGGGGCAATTGAGATATTTGAGCGCAATGCAGTATGCGACAGCTGTTGTGGGTAATTCTTCAAGCGGAATTGTCGAGGCCCCCAGCTTCAAAGTGCCCACCGTCAATATTGGTGACCGCCAAAAAGGAAGGGTCAGGGCTGGGAGCGTGATCGATTGCGAACCCAACCGGTTATCTGTTTATGAGGCCATACAAAAAGCCTGTTCTGATACTTTTCGGGAGTCGCTCAGTGATATGAACAATCCGTATGAAAAAAAGGGAACGGTAAAGCAAATAATGCATGTTCTTAAGACTACTGATCTTTCCAGTATTATTAAAAAAGAATTTTACGATATCGGGTGACCCATGAAAAACTGGCAATCAGCGCTTATTCCTTCTTCTGCCACCTTTCGTCAGGCCATAGAGGTTATTGACAATTCTGCCCTCCAAGTCGGTCTTGTCGTCGATGAGAACAGGCGGCTTCTGGGGATGGTCACGGATGGAACCATCCGAAGAGCCATCCTGCATGGCGTATCCATGGATGAGAATATTCAGCAGGTCATGTTCAGCTCATTTTTGTCAGCATCTGTGACGGATACCCGGGAACAGATTCTGGCCACCATGCAGAAAGAAGAAATCCGGCATATTCCACTTCTTGATGAAAATGGCGTAATCCACGGACTCAGGGTGCTCATTGACCTGCTAAATGCTGAGCGTAAAGATAATATTGTGGTTCTGATGGCCGGAGGTATGGGAACCCGGCTGCGGCCGTTGACTGAAAGATGTCCCAAGCCCCTGCTCAAGGTCGGGGATCGCCCTATCCTGGAAACCATTTTGCAGAGCTTTACCGTTCAAGGGTTTCACAAATTTTATTTTTCAGTCAATTACTGCTCAGAAATGATCAAGGAGTACTTTGGGAATGGCGATAAGTGGGATGTCAGTATCCAGTATATTGAAGAAACTGAGCCTCTAGGGACAGCTGGCGCTCTCAGCCTTCTTCCCGTACGCCCTGAGCTTCCATTTTTTGTCATGAACGGCGATTTATTGACCAAGATTGATTTTGAAAAGCTGATCGAGTTTCATTCAGAGCATGAGACGGCCGCTACCATGTGCGTACGCCAGTACGATTATCAAATCCCTTATGGCGTGGTTCGTTTCGAAGGGGTGAATCTCAAGGCTATTGATGAAAAGCCGATTCATAAGTTTTTTGTCAATGCGGGAATATATGCCCTTTCACCAGAAAGCCTTGATTGTATCCCTAAAGATCAATTTTTCGACATGCCATCTCTTTTTGATGTTTTGGGGAAGAAAAAAATAAAGACGACTGTTTTTCCGGTGAGAGAGTATTGGATGGATATCGGGCAGATGAAGGATTTTGAGCGGGCTAATGGGGAGTATTGTGTGCACTTTGCGAATGGAGACCAGAATTAACATGGAATCCAGGAAGAAAGTGCTGGTTGTTGGCTACGGCTCTATTGGGGAAAGGCATTGCCGGTTATTGAATGAAAAGGGGCATGAGGTAGCTGTTGTCAGCAGAAGAACAGATGTTCCCTTTGTGACATTTCAAGCTCTGCTGGCCGGGCTGGAAGCTTTTGCGCCCGATCATGTGCTGGTAACGAATGCTACCAGTTCGCACCGGGCAGCCCTGGGCCATCTTGCGTCATGCGGTTTTCAGGGATCGATTCTGGTTGAGAAACCGCTGTTCGATAGTGTGCCGGAAACTGTTTGCCCCTCCCCAGAGGGAGTTTATGTAGCCTACAATTTGAGATTTCACCCAATCATTCGCAAAGTGAGAGAGATTATTGCCGGGAAAAAACTGTATTCTGCCCAGTTTTATGTCGGGCAATATCTCCCGCTCTGGAGACCGGGAACTGATTATCGCCAATGCTATTCCGCCCACGCCTCACAAGGGGGTGGAGCCCTCAAGGATCTATCTCATGAACTTGATCTTGCGCAGTGGCTGACGGGTTCGTGGAAGCGTGTTTCGGCTCTGGGTGGGAAATACAGCGATCTCGAAATTGACTCTGATGATGTCTTTTGCTTGCTGTTGGAAACAGCGAACTGTCCGGCTGTCTCGGTTCAGGTGAATTATCTGGACCTGAAGCCGAGAAGGGAGATGATCATCAACGCCGAAGGAGTCAGCGTTCAGGCGGATTTTGTTTCCGGAAGACTTGTCGTCAATGATGATGTCGAGGAGCATGACGTCGCACGAGACCATACCTATGCTGCCCAACTCGATGCACTGGTGAGCGGCAAGACTGATACGATGTGCTCCTATGCTCAAGGACTCGATGTCATGAAACTCATTGATGCTGCAGAAAATGCAGCCCGGGATGGGGTATGGATACAAAACAGTTAAAGACTTGGGGATTCATTTTTGCTCGCGGTGGCTCAAAAGGGGTTCCCGGCAAAAATATCAAAAGCCTGGCTGGGAAACCTTTGATAGCCCACGCCATTGAGACTGGCTTGAAAAGTGGCGTATTGGAACGGATTATCGTCTCCACAGACGACCAGCGAATTGCGGATGTTGCCCTGGAATATGGTGCGGAAGTTCCTTTCCTTCGGCCCAGGGAATTGGCTGGTGATACAAGCGCTGAATGGGATGCCTGGCGTCATGCCATCAGCTCACTTCCACCCTTCGATGTTTTTGTCTCGCTTCCTGCAACTGCACCACTAAGAGCCCCTGAAGACATTGTCGCATGCATTGAAATGTACAAACAAAATTCCTGCGATGCTGTTATTACCTGCCGCCCGGCAGCAAGGCACCCCTCATTTAATATGATCAGCCTTGATAATGAGAATAAGGCAAGTCTGCTCATGCCCCTCTCCGAAAATGTTTTCAGACGACAGGATGCACCTGCGGCATATGATATGACAACTGTGGCCTATGTAGTGGATCCTGAATTTATTATGAGCAAGCGGTCTCTTTTTGAAGGCGTGGTTAGGGCTGTAGTTATTCCCGAAGAGCGAGCCCTTGATATAGATACCCCTCTGGATTTTAAGTTTGCCGAGTTTTTGATTGCTCGGGAAGAATACGGAAAAAGAATATGAAGACAATAAAAGAATTGATGGACCTGAGTGGAAGAGTTGCCCTGGTGACGGGTGGAGCAGGAAATATTGGCAAAGCTTGTTGCAAGGCACTGGTCGAATGTGGAGCAGAGGTTGCTATTGTTGATATTGCCGAAAATCAGCTAATTTCTGCTGTGCAGGAAATTGAAGCCAGTGGAAGCAAGGCTAAAGGCTTTGTGGCTGATATGGGAAATGAAATTTCTGTTCGTGCTCTTCCTGAAAAAGTTGTTCAAGAATTCGGAAATCTTGATATTATCGTTAACTCTGCAGCATTTGTCGGAACCTCTGGCCTTACAGGCTGGGTTACTCCTTTTGAAAATCAGACAACGGATACCTGGCGAGCAGCTCTGGAGGTCAACCTGACCGCTTGTTTTGAGCTTGTTCAGTCTGCTTTACCCTATTTGAAGGAATCCGGGCATGCTTCGGTTGTCAATATTGCCTCCACCTATGGCGTAGTTGCTCCGGATTGGAGTTTGTATGAAGGAACTGAAATGGGGAATCCCGCAGCTTACGCCGCAAGCAAGGGAGGGCTCATTCAATTGACCCGCTGGCTTTCAACCACCCTTGCTCCGGAAATACGAGTCAACGCAATTTCCCCAGGTGGTATCTGGCGAAATCAGCCGGAAGTTTTTGTGAAACGCTATGAGAAGAAAACTCCATTGCAGCGTATGGGGACGGAAGAGGATATGGTTGGGGCATTAGTGTACTTGGCAAGTGATTTGTCGCGATATGTTACAGGGCAGAATTTGATGGTGGATGGTGGATGGACTGCCTGGTAATTATGCTGAACTATAAATCAATTTTTTAAAAAATAATGTGTATTATGAAATTAAATATTTCAGAAAATTCGCAACAAAAAATTGCAAATGCGATATTTATATCTGGATCTGCAAGAAGTGGTACAACAATAGTTGGCAAGATTATTCATAGTTTGAAAAGAGTTGAATTTTTTTTTGAACCCCCTATGCTAGTTATGTTGTTTCCGCTTATTGAAGAAATGTCTAAATATCACTGGATGTTGCTTTATGAAACATACCTTTATGAAGAATTACTAATAAACTCATTGTGCGGGAGAAGTATCAATTGCAATAGAGCTGATGACAGCTCTATTTATAAAGTTAAATCATATTATGAAATTCAATCAAGGCTCAATCAATCAATAAGAAAAAATGATGTAGAGTTACTTGCAAATCAATACAGAATTTCTTATAAAATTCCTAATGTAACTCCTTTTCTTCCAAAACTCGTAAAGTATTATCCTGATACACGTGTAGTTATCGTTAAAAGAGATGCTGTTAACACGATAAGTTCATTATTGTTGAAAAAATGGTTTCATGATGAAAGTCTCAAAATGAATGTAATTTGGCCGTTCAGAATTTATAAGAATGTACACATCCCATATTGGGTGAAAGAAAAAGATGATAAAAAATGGTTGGAAATGTCAGAAATTGATAGATGCGCCTACTACTACATACGGATTAATGAAGGTGCTGAGAGAATACAGAACAAAATAGAAATTTGTTATAATAATCTGGTCGCAGATCCTGGAAAGGTAGTTCAAAAATTGTCCGAAAAACTTTCATTGGAGTATGGTGAAAAAACGGACGAAATTATAAACCAAATAAAGCCAACCACTGCCAAAAAAGATTTTGCTATCATGGAAAAAATCAGCCCAAACTTTGCAAAATTGGTTGAATTTTATTCCGAAAAGTCAATTGGTTGTGCAATCGTCTAGCCGACCCACCTGATAAACTGATCTCAAGTTGTGGTAAGAATGAAAAAGCCTGCCTCGCGTATAGGCGAGACAGGCTTGAGATCAAGGATTTGTGAGGCGTTATCATTTGTAGCTCGGCAGGGGCTGTGGCTTAAAGTGCTTAGGCAGGAGTTTTTTTGAGATCACCGATCCCGTTTGTATGAGGAAGCTTCTCCAAAAGGTGGCTGAGGTACGCATAGGGCTCCAAGCCATTGACTTCAACTGTTTCAATGAAGGAAAAAATATTGCACTGGCTTGGACTCCACGTGGGGACTCTGCAAATAACCAGTTTTTCCTCCCCACCGCCAAGGGTCTGATGGCATTTTCGGCTAGATTGTTATCTGGTCTACGGATTTCGTTTTCCGTATAGCCGTATACATTATTGCCGAGGGTGGCGCATTTTGTGCATAGGTCAATCCAGAGATTTCACGTTTCCATTGGAAGTACTCAGCCTTGACTTTGTTCTATTTTCAAAAATGGGCAATATGTAGTAGTTAAAAAATATTATTTTTAAAAAAAAGAAAGTATGAAATGAAAAAAAATGTTCTTGTATTTTCAACCGTTCCTCTTTGGGAACAGCATCATGCGGATACATTAGAAATAATATCTAGAAATATACAAAATGGCAACAAAGTGTTGGTTTTATCCTGCGATGGAGATCTAAAATCTTGTCCAGCAAACCCCCTTCACGATATAAACAAGTGTAATACCTGCGTTAATATAACAAAGTATACTATAGAAAAATTATTTCATAAAAAAGTTGATTATGAATTTATTAAACTGAAACAATATGAAAAGAATATAGTATTAGATAATAAATATTTTTCAAATATGAAGTCATTATTAAATATAAATTCTGAGAGCATGCCAGTTGGAGCCATGGTTGCTTCTCAAATTGCTGATGACACACGTGGTGTATACTTAAATTTTAAAAATCCAAAGACCAAAGAACGTGCCATTATTTTGACAGCAAATGCTATCGCGCTAAAGAATGCCGTGAAAGATGTAATTAAAAGTCATAACATTGACGAGGTTTATGCATGGAATGGGCGGAGGCCATCTGATGGACCTGCGTTGTACGCTGCATCTGAAATTGGGATAAAATTCTTTTGCTATATTGCTGGTGGCAAAACTGGATTTATACACATTATGAATAGTTTTTCCCCTCAAGATATTCATGCTAGAAAAAATGATTTTCAGCGCAAGACTCAAAATGTTAAGAAAAGTGAAATCTTTAAAAAGGGAAGACAGTATTTCAATGAATATCTCGAAGGGACACTTGATCAGGTAGGTTATAGAAATTTTAGGAAAGAATGTAACTTATATGATGATCCACAAGAAATTGTTGATGACATCCATGATAACAAGCCGATTCTTCTTGTTGTAACTTCTAGTCCGCGAGAGCATGTTCATACCAGAGAATATTTTAGATATTTTCATGATAAACCATATGAAACTCTGATCGATATTGTAAATCATAATGATATTTACAAAAAATATAAAGTTATTATGAGATGGCATCCCGCTGGACGTATAAAGGGTGTTTTGTCTGGCGAAGAGATTGCATATGACAATGACAAAATATACGATTTAGCTAAAAATTCAAACAATATTAAACACTATTTGCCATGTTCAAATGTAAATACGTATGCTATTCTAAAGAAGGCTTCTGTGGTGCTTTCAACAGGTTCAACCGTTGGCTATATTGCGGCTATTAATGGCTTACCTCTTGTAATTTATGGACAAATCGCACATCTTTTTCAGGAAAGTATATATCCAGCTTTTAGTGTAGAAGAAGCACGTAATCTGTTGCTTTCTGATCTGCAACCTAAGCCTGTAAATGATATACTTCGCCTTGGATATTGGTTTCGTGAATTTGGAGAGCCAATGGAGCATGTTTTTTGTAACCGACTTAATAATAACAATAAATTAGAGTGGTGGGTAAGGCTGCATGAAGGTGATAAATTTATATCAAAAAAAGTTCATCCAGTAGTAAAAAATTCGAATCCTAATCGAGATAGATCGATGGAGCTACTGGTAGCATGCTATAAATCTTACAATTTTGGCAACCTTGCAAAGGCATTAAGGTTATGCCAGCTTTCTCTTATGGCTGATCCTTCAAACAATGATGCAGTTTCCTTTTCGACACTTCTTTTAAATAAAATACATGTTCAAGGCTCTAAAACGGATCATCAATAAATACTAATGGGAATATTTAATGATTATAGTTAGTAATCGAAACAAATTTTTTTTTCAATCCATTCTTTCAAAGAGGATTTTGGATCCGTTAGTGCCGAATTCACTATGAAGGAAAATTAAATTTAGGACTAAAATCAAATATTATTATGCGATTTCTTCAAATACATACATTTTATCCTCAATATCTTGAATCTCTTTATTCCAGATTCAAATATCTTCACAAGGCATCCTTTCAGGAACAGATAGATGTTCTGGTTTCTGATGCTTTCAGTGCAGTACATATGATCGCGCCTTATATGTCCCAAGTAGGGTATGAATCCCGTCTTGTCATTGCCAACTGCCATCAAGCGCAAAATCAGTGGCTGAAGGAAAACAGCAGTTACGGTTTGCACACGGAAAACTGGATTGAGGAAATTGTCCGCAAACAGGTGGAGGAGTTTGAACCGGATATTCTTTATCTTTCACATCCGATAGGATTTGATGGCAGGTTTGTTCGCAAACTCACTCATAAACCGAAATTGGTTCTTGGTTGGAGGGCAGCTACCTTCCCGCACAATATCGACTGGTCCGGCTTTGACGTTATGTTATCCAGTCTGAGGCCGCTTCTGGATTTAGCAGTCCAGCGTGGAGTCAGGCATGGCGAAGTGTTTACACCCGGCTTTCCTGTAAATATTGCCGAACGAATCAAGGAAACAACCGTTTCCAATGATATTGTCTTTACTGGCCAGTATACTCCAAGCCAGCATGCCAAGCGGGGATATTACTTACGGGAAATCGCCAAGACGGCAAATGCCAAAGGATATAAATGCGCACTGCATCTGACAGGGAATCAAAGCCAGGTGCCGGCTGTTCTAAAACAGTATCTTTCACCGCCGGTATACGGTCTGGAAATGCACAAAGCCTTGCGTCAAGGCAGAATTGCCTTTGATGCAAGGGCAGATCATTTCATTCTTGATCCGGAAAAGAATTCAAAAATTGATATCGGCGGAGAAGACACCGCTAACATGCGCATCTTCGAGGCGACGGGCAGCGGCGTTTTCCTGCTTACGGAACATTTTCCCAATGTTACCCAATACTTTGATGTGGGAAGAGAAATCGAAACATTTGCTGATCGCAAAGAATTGGTTGAGAAAATTGACTACTATCTGGCCCATTCTGAAAAGAGGGAGGAGATCGCAGCCCAAGGACAGGCGAGGTGCTTAAAAGACCATTCCATGGATCGGAGGGTACAGGAGCTGGATCTAATTATTCGCAAGCATCTTGCTCTGAAGAACCACGAGATGGATGCTGATCGAAATATTGAAACGGATTTTTCACACCAAAGCTACCAACAGCATGCGGCACACTTTGCCAGGGATCTGGTCGATGAAAAACGGATCGCCATTTCCAGGAGCTGGTTTAACACTTCCACGGCCGACTATTGGCGACATGAAAGAATGTACGAATTTGCCGATTGCCTAGTTGGACGTCGTAATTCAAACTGGTTAACAGTTGGCGACGGCAGATGGGGTTTGGATTCGGTCCGGTTGCGAAACAAGGGATACACAAATGTTTTGCCCTCGGACATCAGCGAACATTTGCTTAAAGCGTCACATGCACATGGCTATATTGAAAAATATGCAGTGCAAAATGCGGAAGACCTGAGTTTTGACGAAGCGAGCTTTGACTTTGTGTTGTGCAAAGAGTCTTTGCACCATTTCCCGAGGCCCTATGTAGCACTCTATGAAATGCTCCGCGTGGCCAGGATAGCTGTTTTTTTAATTGAGCCGAACGACAAACGCCCCGTACTGAAAAATATTCTTCAGTTTGTGCGTGAATTCGAACAGCATGGCAAGGCTCGATTTCAGCAGCCGAAAAATCCAAGCTGGGAAGAAAGCGGGAACTATGTCTTTTCGATTTCGCCACGCGAACTGGAAAAGATTACTTTAGGCCTGAACTATCCCCAGGTTGTATATAAAGGGTTGAACGACCACTACATTCAAGGGTGTGAGTTCGAGCCTGCCGACCCAGAATCATCTGAAATTTTTAGAAATATTCTCACACACATTGCCCACGAAAACGAACGTTGCGCTAGTGGTGACAACGATTATGAATTGCTTATGGCTGGAATCTTCAAGCAACCAATGTGTAAGCAAGAACGTAATGAATTTAACTCACGCGGATGGGTGATTAGTGATTTGCCCAGAAATCCCTACGCTAAGGCAACAAAATAAAAAGGAACGTATTGTGAAAGCAGTAATTCTGGCCGGCGGATTTGGAACTCGGCTCAGCGAGGAAACCGTGGTAAAACCAAAGCCCATGGTGGAGATAGGTGAGCGTCCTATCCTTTGGCATATTTTAAAAATTTATTCCCACTACGGGATTAATGACTTTATTATTTGCCTGGGTTATAAAGGATATATAATCAAGGAGTATTTTGCTAATTATTTCCTACACATGTCGGACGTAACCATTGATCTTTCCAACCGATCTGAACTTCAGGTTCACCAAAACAACTGCGAACCATGGCGGATAACCCTCGTGGATACAGGGCAAGAATCAATGACTGGTGGACGCCTCAGGCGTATCGGCAAATATGTCCAGGATGGTGATTTTTGCATGACGTATGGCGACGGCCTTGCAAACGTGGACATTGCAGCTCTGATAGCTTTTCATCAACAGGAAAAACGCTTGGCAACGGTCACCGCAGTCCAGCCTCCAGGCCGTTTTGGCGCGCTGGAAATCAAGGGTACAGAAATATCCGCTTTTGCAGAAAAACCCAAAGGTGACGGCGGATGGATCAATGGCGGCTTTTTTGTTCTTTCCCCGCAAGTCCTGGAGTATATTGACGGCGATCATATCCCTTTTGAAGCCCAGCCCATGGCAAATCTAGCTCGTGATGGACAGCTCAGTGCATACCGGCATACAGGCTTCTGGCAGGCCATGGACACCCTGCGGGACAAGAATACTCTGGATGAGCTCTGGAACACTGGACAAGCCAAGTGGCGTATCTGGTAGATTTACCAATATCCTTAACGACATTGTTGGGGAGAGTTTGTAACCCATGATAAATAAACATCCTTTTGCCTTCTACCAAGGGAAACGGGTTCTTGTCACTGGACACACCGGTTTTAAGGGCTCCTGGCTCAGCTACTGGTTGAGCGCATTGGGTGCTAAGGTGACAGGATATTCCCTGGAACCGCCAAGTTCGCCGGACCATTTTTCTCTGCTCAACATGGAAATGGATTCCGTTCAGGGCGATGTTCGCAGCTTCGACTCTTTGGCGAAACTATTTAAATCAGCAAAGCCGGAGATCATTTTTCATCTTGCTGCACAACCGCTTGTCAGAAGATCCTATAAGGAGCCTTTAGCCACCCTGGCGACCAACGTCCTGGGAACAGCCAATGTTCTGGAAGCATCCAAGCTGTCTGGCGGTATTCGTGCCGTTGTGATAATTACCAGCGACAAATGCTATGCCAACCGGGAATGGGCCTGGGGGTACCGGGAGATTGACCCCATGGGCGGCCATGATCCTTACAGTGCATCCAAGGGATGCGCCGAACTGGTCACCTCAAGCTGGCGCAATTCTTTTTTTCCCGTTGACCAATATGAAATAACTCACCAGACTTTAGTGGCCAGCGCGCGGGCCGGGAATGTAATAGGCGGCGGGGATTGGGGAGAGGATCGATTGATTCCAGACCTTGTCCGCGCAGCGGAGAGCGGAAAGCCGGCGCGTATCCGTCACCCCGAAGCTGTTCGACCATGGCAGCATGTACTGGACCCATTGAGCGGTTACCTGCTTTTAGGACAAAGGCTTTTGCAGGGCGACACGAAATCTGCGGACGCCTGGAATTTTGGACCTCGCCACGAAGATTGTTTGTCCGTAAGACAGCTTGTTCAAGAGTTTAATAAAATCTGGGATGACCTTGCCTTCAGATTTGAGCCCGAAGCACATCAGCCCCACGAAGCTACAATGTTGCGTTTAGATTGTTCCAAGGCCAGACAAATACTGGGATGGTCTCCGATATGGGACAGCCAGATGTCCCTCAAAAAAACGGTCCATTGGTATAAGAGATTTTATTTGGACGGCGTACTGGAAACCCAGCAAGATCTGCTGGACTACCAGTCCGAAGTGAAACGAAGAACTGCAGAAAAAACCGTGGAGGCTCGAGATGCTCGCTGTTAAAGGACATTACAAAGACGGCAAGATTACCCTATTGGAACCCTTGCCAGTGAGTATTCACGAGGCGGAATTAAATGTTGTGGTGCTACCCGTGGAAACTGATGATCAAAAATATTTTCCCTCGCAAGAATATATTTGCCGAGAATCTACCAGTGAAGAAGATTTCAAAAATCTGAGCCTGGCTGTTTTTTTCAACGATACAGACGATGCAAACGTAGACTGGGAGGATTGTCTTGGGCTCAAATAGCAGGGTTGGAGAAATAGTGCTTTTGGACTTTCCCTACACCAATGCGTGCGGATCCAAGGTCCGCCCAGCGATGATCCTGCATGATCATGCGGAACAACATGGCGGCAATTCGGACATCACGGTCGCCTACATGACCACTGAAGTGGACAGGTATGCATACAGCCCTCACGCCGTACTTATCGAGCAGCAGGACCTAGCTTACGGCATCCTGAAAATGGCCAGCGTTGTCCGTACCGACAAGCTCATTACGATTGCCCCGTCAATCTGCAGACGGGCCAATGTGGCCAGGTTGAATACGCAAAAACTAAGAATGTTGCTTAAAACCGCCGCATATGCGCTGGCCAGGTCCTCTTTTCAGGCGATCCATAAACCCCTGCTGCAGTCTGATTTTATTCCCGGCACAAGCCGGATCAACTATGCCGGCCGTGTGTTCGACGAACGGGAAATGCATAACCTGATGGACAGCGCTCTGGATTTCTGGCTTACTTCTGGAACCTACACTCAACGTTTTGAGTATGAACTTTCCAAATATCTGGACGTGAAGCACTGTTCCCTGGTCAATTCAGGATCCTCCGCCAATCTTTTGGCGCTTATGTCGCTTACATCTCCCAAACTTGGCAAATGCAGAATATGTCCTGGTGATGAAGTTATCACTGTGGCTGCAGCATTTCCAACCACTGTCACTCCAATTCTGCAGGCTAAAGCTGTTCCTGTATTTGTTGATGTTCGCATACCAGATGCAAATGTTAACGTGCAGCATCTTGAAAGAGCATTAAGCCCCAAGACAAAAGCTGTTATGTTAGCACATACATTGGGGTTTCCTTTTGACATCGAGGCTGTACATAAATTTTGTCAGTCACACGACTTATGGCTAATCGAAGACAATTGCGACGCATTAGGGGCCAAGTGTCTCATAAATGGGACATGGCGACACACAGGGACCATCGGTGATCTAGGAACTTCCAGCTTTTATCCACCACATCACATTACCATGGGAGAGGGCGGAGCGGTATACACCAATGATGTTCACCTGAAACGCATTGTTAATTCATTACGAGACTGGGGACGAGACTGCTGGTGTGCGCCGGGCGCTGATAATTCGTGTAAAAAACGTTTTAGCCAGAAATTTGGAAGATTGCCCAAGGGGTATGATCACAAGTATGTATATTCACATTTGGGATATAATTTAAAGGCTACTGACATGCAGGCCGCAATAGGATGCGCTCAACTCCAAAAGCTGGAATCTTTTATCACCCAGCGCAATGCAAATTTTTCGCGCATGCTGGAAGGACTTAAGCACCTCCACCGTTATTTCCACTTGCCCAGAATCGACCCGCGTACGAAGCCCAGCCCGTTCGGTTTCATGCTGCATGTGCGGGCCGATGCCGGTTTTACCCGCAACGACCTGACCACCTACCTAGAAGAGCACAACATCCAAACACGCAATCTGTTTGCGGGCAATTTGCTGCACCATCCCTGTTTTTCGGCCTTGCAAGAAGGAATCGATTACCGAATTTCAGAGAAGCTTCAAACAACTGACAGCATTATGAACAATACCTTCTGGCTGGGCGTTTATCCTGGCATAACCCCGGAAGTGGTTAACTATGTTGTCAAGTGCATCAACACTTTTGTCGAGACCAGATGAGTCATACTATCCTGCTGACCGGAGCGACGGGCTTCCTGGGAAGCCACTTGCTGGCCGCCCTTGTTAAACGCGGGTACAATGTCATTGCCCTGAAACGTTCATTTTCTAACACGCGACGAATTGATAGTTTATTAAATGATATAGTAGTATATGATATTGATATAGTAAAAATTGAAACAATTTTTCGTGAAAACTCAATAGAT
Organism: Desulfoplanes sp. PS50; assembly: GCF_053851535.1. NCBI lineage: Bacteria > Pseudomonadati > Thermodesulfobacteriota > Desulfovibrionia > Desulfovibrionales > Desulfoplanaceae > Desulfoplanes > Desulfoplanes sp. PS50. The sequence continues at coordinate 69,027 of NZ_JBSPZA010000007.1, forward strand.
GTTGTCATACATGCCGCTACAGAATATGGAAGAAATGTTACAAACTGTCTTGGTGATCTTGTAAGGACAAATATCCTTTTCGCATGCAACATCCTTGAAAAATCTTTGCGAGAAGGTGTTCAATGTTTTATCAATACGGATACATTTTTCAGCAAAAACAATATCAATTACAGTCATCTCGCCGCCTATTCCTTATCCAAAAGACACTTTCATGATTGGATGAAACTGTTACAATGTGAATCATCGATGAAGGTTGTCAACATGGTCGTCCATCATGTTTACGGCCATGGGGATGCCCCGCACAAATTCGTCTCTTCTCTTTTACACGCTTTTTTGCATGGTGAACCCAAAATACCCATGACACCTGGAGAGCAACAGCGTGATTTCGTTCATGTCTCTGACGTGGTTGAGGCGTATATGCTATTGATTGAGAAGATTGATGAATTGCCGGGATACGTTCAATTCGATGTTGGGTCTGGACAGCCCACAACGATTAGAAATTTTGCTTTGGTTTTAAAAAATAAAGTGGAACTGGTCTTGAGAAAATCGGTTCCAACCACATTGAAATTTGGCGAGTTGCCCTACCGCGAGGGAGAGCCCATGTGTTCCTTGGCCGATAATAAAGGTTTGCGTAATATTGGTTGGGAGCCAAAACTTTCCCTGGAGCAAGGAATCGAAGAAATGGTCCGCGAAGAATGTACAATGCTTTTTCAGACTGAAAAAGCTGATAAATTTGCGAGGGATTAATGCACATATTCTTCATCAGCGGCATTCCCGCAGACAATTCCGGCACAGGCCGATTAGTACAAACCCTTATCAAGCAAGGTAGAAAACACAATAATATCAAGGTCAGCGTGCTTTTCAATACTCCAAAAAACAAAGACCTGTTGAACGACACTTTGCATAATCCTGATATCCTCAATGCTGATCATGTTGTGCTTTTGCATCCACAGACACTTGGCTTTCGCTGGTGCATGGAGTTTCTGCTGCACAGGAAAAAGCGAACGTGGATATATGTCCTGGACGCGAGCTTTTTCTGTATCCGCTCCTACAACCATATCCCCGGGGAATCTAGAGCCTGCCTGCGCTGCCTCAAAGGCAAATTCGATTGGGCACTACGACTGCAATGCCCTGTTTTTCCAACTAAACAAGATGATGCTCTTGCATTTTTAATGTTTTTAAAAAAGAAAGTTCAAGCCCGTCATATCGGATTACTCGCTCAAAACGAATCATATAAAAAGTTGTTGCATACCCATTTTGGAGATGAAGCAATCGTATATAAAGTTGGCATGTGGGCCGCAGATTTTGATGCTCTGCTTGCTCCAATAACACGAGAAAATAAACGAGATTTCCTTACACCATATTTTGATGTTGTTTTTCATGGCAGTTCACATCCTGCCAAAGGCACCATATGGGCAAGTGTATTGGCAAATTTCATGCGAGACCGCTCCTTCCTGTTTCCATTCTTGAAGGGGATTGATCAAATGGGCTGCATGCCACAAGAAAATGTCTATTTCTCCAATATGAACTGGTCCAAAGGCCTAGCCGATCAAATATCCCAATCTTCTATTACACTCTGTCCTTCACTCTGGTCGGCTCCCATTGAAGGAGCTTTGGTGAAATCAATTTTTGCGGCTAATAGAGTTGGAGTTGTAGAAGAGCCAACATCTTTTTCCAGTGAAATACCCGACAATATCATTTTAAAACTTCCGCAGGACCCACAGGCTTCTGCTGCTATAATTAGAGAAAACCTCAAGAGGGACATTATTTCCAATCAACCAAAGATTGATTGGGTAAATAAATTTGTAGCTGATAACAAAAATGTTTTAAATAATATCATTGAGAAATTGTTGGAAGAGAGCGACTAGCCTGTGGTCGATTACGATGATTCTTACCGCTGCGAGCCGGCTTTATAAGACTCACTTCCAGGAAGACAATCTGCCTAACGTAGTCTTGGAGTCCCTTGCATGCGGAACCCCTGTGGTTGGTTTTGATGTGGGGGTATTCCTGACATGATCGAGCACCAGATCAATGGCTATTTGGCACCAATTGGAAACGATAAGGAATTGGCTAATGGGATGCGCTGGATCATGGAGCGAAAAAAAGCAGGGAGCAAGATTGGATTTAAATGCCGAGAGACAGCCTTGAGCGGATATAATTTGCCGTTGCAGGCTAAACGATATCTGGAACTCTACGAAAGCATCTCTAAATAATTGCTGTTTAGATCAAAAAGAGGAGTATATTCAGTGACAATCCCTCACCGTTCTTGGGAACCGCCTCAACCATCGAATGTTGGTTCCATAGGGCGTGAATTCTTATTTGCAGAATCCATGTCCCGAGATCCAGACGAATTTACCACTCGAGAGCATTACCAAGAACTTCTGTCTCCAATTTTAAACCAACTAACCAAGGGGAGCATATCCGGTGCACTGCGGGTCGCAGAACGCATGCAACGGCAACGCCCAGGCCATGCCCTAATTAACACAGAATACGCTCGATTGCTCCTTGCAGAGGGAAGTTTTTCCAACGCCCTGCCCGTGCTGGATCAAGTACTGAATCGCAATCCTCAAAACCTCGAGGCTCTCAAGCTGTCAGGTTTTGCGTACCTGCAGCAAGGAGACTTGCCGCGAGCGCTGGCTTTCTTCAAACACGCCGTCCGCCGCTCACCCGCCGACAGCTTTTCCCAAATAAATTGCCACGCCTTGCGCCTCAGGTTGCAAAACAAACTGCAGAGTGAAAACCCCGCCCTAAGTCTTCGCCCAGTGGTGGCCACCAGCCTGCCCCCAAGAGGACTTGAAATCAGCAAACAAGCTGTTCAATCATGGCGAGATCGGGGAATAAGGGTGCTGTCCATCAACACGGCATCAGAACGGGATCAATTAGCACCACATTTCCCTGAAGTGGAATTTTGCCTCTGTGAAGAAACGGCCCGGGCCAAGTTCGGCAAGGATTACCAATATCTGGACACACTCTTGGATGCCTTGGCAGCAACCGGGCATCCCCTATGTGGAATTATCAATGCGGACATCATACTGCGCGGTGAATCCACTGTTTGGGATCAGCTATCTGCGGCAGCGAATCGTTCATTTGTCTATGGATCCCGCGTCAACGTGCAAAAGATGGATGCTCGTTGCGGAACGCTCCTTGAGCCTGGATTCGACTTCTTTTTTTTCCCGACTTCCTTTCTGAGTCGAATCCCACGAACAGGATTTATCATGGGACAGCCAGCCTGGGATGTTTTTTTGCCTGCCTGGATAGCACGTTGTCATTTGCCCTGTTCCTTTTGCTACTCGCCTCTCGCTCTACATGTTGACCATCCTATACAATGGAGTCGAACAACAAACTCACGCTTGCTGGCTATGGCCCTCTCCTGGTTTGCCCCGGAATTGGCCAAACTTGTAGTGGATGATCCTGGATGCCACACGTATCTGCGCCTTTTCACCGGAACAATGGCGCAAACGTTAAATAAGGCTTCTAAAGCTCACGCACAGCCTCTGCTCTGTACATCGCCTCAAATGGATTCTTGTTTTGCGCCTGTAGATCCTTTCTACTGGGGGCGAACTTCAGAAGAAACGTTTTTGTTACTTTCTTAAGATAGTTCAAAGAATCTCTCTGATACAATAAGTGTATTGCAAATATTCTCAGAGCGTTAATCTTTTTACAAATCATATGTTACTGCAAAATTTTCTAATTTCATCAACGTCACAAATTCCTATTGTATCATAATAAAACCTTAAAAACAACAAAGATGGATAATACGTGCTGGATGCTTCTTCAATAAAAATATCGTTTTTATTTAAACGGTTGTTGAGATGAATTATTTGACTTTCAAAAAATTCTATCAATTTTATTAATTCCTTAGTTCGAATTGACCAAAGCCTAAAACATGTATCATGGACTTCTGGATACGATTCTTTGTACAAATATGGATTGTGTACAAGATTTTTCTTCGGAGTTTTTTTCCCTACAGCGGAAATTACTCGTTTGAACTGCTCCATGCGTTCAACTAAGCAAGTTGGCAGATTACGCCAAAAACGGATATCTTCTTCGCGAATTCGAGAGTAATGAGGTTTCATTTTATGCTTGAAAAACAGTAAAACGCCGCCCCCTCCCCGAATTATGGACATCCTTATGAACCCATCTACCGTAAGTGCATGTTGATGTGTAGACCTGCAGTCTTCCCTAAACAGGACAGGCACTCCTCGATCAAACAAGCGCTTACCGAGTTCCTGATCTTCAGCACCCCAGGCATTTCCACAAAATTGTTCACTAAATAGCCCTGCTTCAAGAATAGCCTTACGTGAAGTGCTAATATTGCATGTCCAATAATGTTTATACGAGTAGATGCTATTATTCTTCATGGGTGGATATCTGAAGAGCAAGTCAGAATTTTGGAGTGTATACCCCCAGATACTTTTTGTAAAAAATGATGGCAGATCAAAGCGACCTAATACTGAAACGTCCAAGTCAATCAAATTTTGATGAACTATCAAATGTACGGCGAGAGCGTTTTGGTCGAGAAGTGTATCATCATTTATGAATACAATAATATCCCCACGTGCGGCTAAAACGCCAACATTTCTTGCTGCAGCTGGACCACTGTTTTTTGTCTGTACATAATAACGAAATAAATATTCAGGTGTGTAACCTAAAAGAAAATTTACTGTCTGGTCTTCAGAGGCATCATCTATTACCAATACTTCAAAAAGATTTTTCGGAATAATTTGATTTTCTAGATGAACTAGACATTTTTTAAGAATCTCAACGCGATTACATGTTGGTATAACAACTGAGATCTTTGGTGATCTACACATTGATTTTCTTTTTATATCTTTCATCACTTGTGCCTGAATACATATTAAAAATTAAAAGATACAATATAAAACTACTACCATTTCATCAAAATGAATTCATTTTTTTTCATATTGAACCACATCCAAGTCACACCATACCGGACAAGAAACCTCTATTACGCTTGGATTGCCATGCACGCATCAGTGGAAACATATTCTTGAATCGGTAATAAAATTTGACATCATTGCCCAATGAACTGCCGTGATTGCTTTTTTCAGGTGATTGAAATCCTGTAGAACGAAAATGGATACACTCGAGTTGCCCCAGGTAGCGAATTTTGAATCCTTTGAGGCGTACATCCAGATGAAATGCGACATCATCCAACTGGCTGGGAGAAAATTGAATGTCAAATTCTGGTACCTGTTCCAGACATTCCCTTTTTATCAAGTGACAGCATCCCATGACGGAATCGACATCACGACGGACTGCATAGAAACCGGGATCAGCGGCCCAAAAAGGGGCTGCCAGACTCAGCCTGAAGACCCCTTTCTTGATGATCGAAACATCACGGAAAAGATACTGCAATGTCGAAACCGGCTGGGGATTCATAACCTTACACCCCACTACGCCAATTTCAGGATCCTCCTGGATGGCTGTTGCCAGACTTTGGAGCCAATTCTCAGGAATGACGACATCATCATCCAAGAAAGCCATATAATCGCATTTCGTTTTCAAGGCCTCATGCACAAGAAAGTTGCGGGCTGCCGGAGCACCCATATTGATCGGCATTTCAAAGAGTGAAAGTTGACCATCTTGAAAATGTTTCTTTGCTTCCTGCACAACAGCCAGGCTCTCATCACTGCATCCATTGAGCAAAACAAAACATTGTGCCTTGCCGATGTTTGATTCACGCAGACTTTTAAGAGTTTGCTTCAACAGATTCGCTTTGTTATAGGAATATATTCCGATGACGATATTTTTTGTATTGACACTGTCTTTATCTATCACAAATGGAGTTTGAAGTTCTTCAATTATATATTTGATTGGTGTTTGCGATGCATCCCGTTCCAAGGACTTCTGCAACAAACTGATTGCCACATCTTTTTGATTATTTTTGGCAAAGCAGACAGCTGCATAATTAAGCGCAGTCTCCGGGATATTTTTTTCAGCATCAGCGATATATTCCCAATGCTTGAGTGCATCGATTGTATTTCCTGACCGGGCATGAAGATAGAGCTGGCGATATTCCCAATCGCAAAGAAAAATCTCCGGGGGATGAAAATCTGCAGTCCATTCGCGAGGGTCAAATCCCGAGGTGAGATCAAAATGCAATGCATAGTTTGCCAACGCCATGTCATTGTCATTTTCTCTCAGACATTCGATAAGATATTCACGGGCGTTGATTGTCGAATCGTCTTGACACATTTGTTGGATATGAGAAATTTTCTCCTGATTCAAAACAGTATGTGTCAATAATTGCAACTTGATCTTGTTCTCGGGTGAAGGATTCACCTGCTGCGATACGTTGATGATGGCTGGATTGAATGGATCCAGCTGACGCATTTTACTGAGAATATAAAAAAAACAGCTCAATGCCTGTTTGTTTGACTGAAAATTCTTGTCACTGATCAATCGATTGAAATACGCAGCCCCAAGACTTTCATCCAGGATAAAATTGTTGATATGCGTGGCAACATGTTGACACACTTCATCAAGGGTCAATGCATTCAGCTCTGGAACTATTCCAGGTGGGATGTATTCAAAATCGTCTTTCATATAGACATGAGCTCCGGTATCCTTAAGTCTTGAAATCCATACCGATATTTCAAAATTTTTTATGCACTTACATTTTTATTCTGAATTAAAACTTTTAAATTTTTCAAGGCTGGTAAATACTCCGGATCTTCCTCTAAAGCCTGCCTGAAATACAGACTCGCAGATTGATATTCACCTGTGTAAAATTCAACCATGCCTGCGATATTACAGTACTCTTTACCTATTTCATAATTTTCTTTAATATGATCCAGCCGTTTTTTACTCCATAATATATCTCCGTTATTGAAGAATCTGGCTGCAGCTTGAAGATGATATTGTTGCTCGATATTTTCATCAAAAGGTCTTCTGCCTCGTTCTACCTTCCATGGCCGTGATCGTAATTTTTGAGAAAAATTACAATAACTACATGCATCTAAAGGGTATCTGCTCCGCCAAAGCCAAAAACTGCTCCCATCAAACTGTCTAAGGTCATACATCATATCTTTACTAGCCAAAAATTGATCAGAAAGCATTTCTTTTGGAGCAAAACGGCTATAAGCTCCTGCGCCACACCGTCCCATGCGCATATCAGGAAGCAAAGCAGTACATTCTGCATTTCCACAATAGACCTGTGGAGTAACAGGTTTATTCAAAAATTTAAGCTCGTTAAATATGGCTTTGTCGCAAAAATCAATATAAATATTTTTATTATACTTTTTAATTATGCCCAGCATCCTCGCAACATTTTCTTCTCCCCCCAATCGATGAATAATGGTCGGATATCTTGATACCCGCAGAGATGTAATCATTGGCCATAAATCCTTGTACAGATGAATATCTTCACGACTCAGCCAAAACCCATTCGTTGTCAGCATCAATGGTTTACGATAACGCTCCAGTAGTGCATAAGCAAAACGGATCAAGTCAGGATGAAGGAAGGGCTCTCCTCCCATAATTGAAAGCGAATGATACTGAATATTTTTCTTTTTCAGCACATCAAGACCATCGAAGTAATCCTTTGCTTCATAATCTTTCGAAGGAGCAAAAGGAGAATAGTTATGACACCATCGACAGTTATGGTTGCAATGATCAACCGCATGTACTTCCAGCCAGCCAAAAGCATTAGCCATGAGTAACTCCTAACGCTGATATATTTTGTTACATTGAGATTTTTTTATGACGGTCCAACTCTGTGCTTCAACTCCTGGAAAACATCTCCTGGGCCTGATTCCAGTCTTCAGGAAAATCCACTTCAATACAGCGATGCCTGCTGATATCCAGGGGGATGAAGTCAACGCCTTCGCGGATCATGAATTCCAGCCCGCGTTCAAAATAGTCCTGGTCCTCGCAGAGTTTTAGATTTTTTACCAGGCTCGGGATATGTTCGGCCTTAACCTTATTGATCCCCACGGCTTCGCCCTCTCCATTGGTGACATTCTTGGAAATAGCCACAATCGTACCCGCATCGCCCGTACAATACTTGACTTCCTCATCCCCGCATTTCTTGCGATCCACGGCAATGACATTGGCCTTGGCCTCAACCACACCACGGACAACCTCGCTGTCAAAAACAACGTCTCCGTTGGTCCAGAGGACATCGTCATCCAGATCGCTCACCGCATGCAAAAGACTCTTGGACGTGTTGGTGATGTAGAAAATCGGATTATACCGAAAAAAGACATTGGCATGTTGTTCCATGATCAGCGTCTTCTTGAAACCGACAACAACGATAATCTCGCGGATGCCGACTTCACGGAAGATTCTGATCTGTCTGCCCAGAATGGTCTCTCCTGTGGGCAGAACGGACAGACACTTGGGCAACGGACGGCCAAGGCGACTCCCTACGCCGGCGGCTAGAATAACGGCTTTCATACGACCCTCGCTTGTTTTGAAATGGTCCCTCTTCCTTGAAAATCATTATGCATCATCATCCACGAATCGCTCGACAAGATACCTTCCCAGCCTGGCAGAGGCGTTGGCATCGCCATGGGTAAACGACTTCTCGGCCAGGGCCTCGCGTGCCGCCCTATGCGGGTCTTCTCCCTGAACAAGGAGTTTCTCGAGGCAATCAAACAAATCATCCTTTGTTCGGGCGTGAAATCCCGGCGTCATTTCCAGATAATCGAACAGCAGGGAACGGCTGGTGGTGACATAGCGTTCCAGATCATAGGGATAAAAGAGGATGGGACGGTTGGTCAGGAGAAAATCAAAATACACGGATGAATAGTCCGTGAGCAGCACATCTGAGATGCGCAGCAGGGGATAGGCGTCCGTGGCGGAATCCGCCACCAGAACAGTATCCGGAAGCCGGCCCTGGAGTCGTGCTGCCACATAGGGATGCAGCTTGCAGATAAAGAGCAGGTTGTGACGCTGGTTGAACGCATGCAGCCGGGAAAAGTCGATCATACCCTCTTCCAGGGGTCCGCCCCCGGCGTCACGAAAGGTGGGCATGAATACGACACTTTTCCCTCCCTTTTTTCTGGTCTTCATCATTCGGGAGTAGATGGCGGAATCCACGTTCAACATGTCCAGATTGTTGGGCGGTCTGAGCAGCGCGTCATTGCGCGGGAATCCGATTTCCGGAAAGGATGTGGCCTTGAAGGCGCGGGCAAAGGCGTGCTGGGTGAAAAAGGGCGAGGTGGAGAGCACGGTGTCATACCCTGAATACATCTCAGTCAGATAGGCAGCCTTTTCAGGGGTCATGTTCACAGGTGACTCGATTTCAGGAAATCCAATGGCCTTCAAAGGAATACCATGCCACAATTGAACGACCTTGGCCGGGCTGAGCAAAGCGGCCAAAAGGGGATCGCGCCGCCACCAGAAATCGTCGCACACCACCACACCGGCCCGGAGAAGACAATTCACAGCCTCATCACTTTCCAACCGCAGGACCGGCAGACCGGCCTGTTGCAGGGTCAGACAGGTTTCCCGATGAGAGCCGATAAATGTGCACTCCAATTCAGGAACATGACGCGCGCAATGCAGGAAGGCATATTTGACATTGTCAATAAAATGGCCATCACGGCGACCGAGAAAAACAACGGTATTTTTTTTCCTCGGGGTAGTGGCAACCAACCGGGCAATAGCGGTCAGGGCGTTTCTGTCCATCCCGACCTGCTGTTCTGAATTGTTCATTTGCTCACACAGATATGCTATGGGTAAAGAAAAACATCCTATTTATGCATCAACCAAGCCAACACCTAGCACACCTCGCCCCTCTTTATCCCGAAACAGATTGCACAGCTTGGCCTCCTTGCGGTGCAGATCCTGTTCGGCGACTCTCGCGTCGAGTTCCCGGATGGTTTCCAGGTCCTGGGGGGAGTACAGGCTCTCCAGGGCCGCCATGTGGGAGCGCAACAGCGCGATGCGCTTTCGATCCATGCGGGAGGCGTCCCCATTGGCGCTTCTCCGGACGTGGCGTATGGCGAGATGACCATTGTAGACCGGCAGCTTCCCCTTGAGATCCATACGCAGATCGAGCTCGAAATCGTCGAATTGGGAAGGCGAAAAAACCAGGGAAAACCCGCCTGATTCCTGGAGCGCCTTCATCCTGAAGAGATGCACGCAACCGGTCACCGAAGCGCAGGGTCGCATGAAGGTAAAATATCCATAGTCGGGGAGCTGTCCCTGAAGGCCGGAAATGAGTATCTGGCCGTAGGGATCGTCGGAAGGCTGCTTCATTTCAGGTTCAAAAAGATGGTAGTCGGCGCTTTGAATCTCCGAGGGCTTGTCCATGCTCACAAACCGGGCTCCATACACATCGGCCTCGGGATAGGCCTCCATGGAAGTGCCGAAATAGCCCGGCCAGTCCGGAGGCAGCAGAATGTCGTCATCCAGATACACGGCCCAGTCACAGGCCTTGACCGCGGGCAGTTCCATGAGCCAGTTGCGGGCCGCAGGTGCCCCGATATTCACGGGCAGATCGATGATGGTCATCTGCTCCCCGTACACATCCTTCCACCTGTCGAGGACAGAGTCTGTCGCGTCGGTCGAGCCGTTGTTGAGGGCGAAGATCTGCGGTCTGAAATCCGGCGATGTCGTTTTTGAAAGGGAGCGCAGCATCTCGTCCAGCCGGGCGGCATGGTTCCAGGTATAGAGAAGCAAAGCGCCTTTTCCCTGCGGGGAATTGCCGGAAACGTCCCGACCGAAAGCAAGGTCATAGAGACGCAAAAGCCCATGCACCGACCACGGCCGAAGTTCGACATACCTGCGCAAGGCACCGACAGCCTCTTGCCTGTTTCCCTGCAAGGCGTGCGCGTCGGCCAGACGGTACAGGGTTTCCGGCAGCAGGGTCACGGCAAGGGATCGTTCATACAAGCTCACAGCCTGGGCCAGATCCTGGTGCAGCCTGTAGCAATCCCCCTCAAGACGCAGTTTCATGCATTCAGGCAGATCGGTTTGTGCTATCAGGTCTCTGTCCAGCTCAATACCCGGAGGCAGAGCCCCGCTGTATCCCTTGAGCAGGGCTCGCTGTTCCGGTCCCAGAATCCGGGCCATGCGATCCAGATCGAGCAGGCTGGTCACATTGCCCGAGAAACGCTGTTCCCATGCAGCCAGGAGCATATCCGCATACACGGCCATCCGATCGGTCAGGAGTTCGGGCTCATCCTGGATGCGCTGCAACCCGAGCAGGGCCAGCTGGGAGAGATGGTACTCCCCGACCGTTCCTGCCAGAAACTTCTGGCGGAGAAAGGAAGGAATCAGAGATCGTGCGGCATGCGAAGGATACGCTTTCATGAAAACCCCAAAGGTTGAATGATTGCTTTGTGCCGACCATGTCGGCGATACAAAAGGTCAGAAAAAAGGTTCGGCCGGGAATAGCGCACTTGCAGGTCATCAGTTGTCAGTCCCTTTTGGGAAGCAACACCAGCGAGGGGGCGTTGAACAGGTCCCCCACCCTGGCAAGGGCGGGTCGTGTTATCGGTCCCTTCCTCCAGCTGTTTGAAACCCTCCCCCAGCCCCTCCCTAAACTACGGGAGGGGGGCTACAGCGTCCATGTACTCGTTCTCTTTGGGCGCCCGAAGATGTGTTTCCACAATGCCTACAGGCAGCTGGGTTCGAGATGAAAAGTACCCTTTTGCCGGATGAGCCAGAAAAAAATTGGATGCAGGGATCAAACGAACTGTTCAGGTCGACCGGCTAGTTGAACGCAGCCAATCGGGCTGTAATTCGCTCAAAACATGCAAGCGCCGATGCAATGGTCACATCCATGTCCATATATTTATACTCCCCAAGACGTCCGCCAAAGACGACCCGGGGCTCGGCTGCTCCGAGTTCCTGGTATTTCTTGAGCAGATCCATGTTTCTGGGGGTATTGACCGGGTAATACGGCTCGTCATTTTGTGCGGCAAACCGGGAATATTCCCGTGCGACAACGGTATTGTTTGTTGCCGGACGTTCCGGATGAAAGTGTTTGAATTCGTGAATCCTGGTGAACGGGATGGCCTCGTCCGCGTAGTTCATCACGCTTGTGCCCTGATAATCGGGAAGGTCAAAGATCTCGTATTCGAAATCCACGGTCCGCCATTCAAGACGTCCCAATTGATAGTCGAAGAATTCATCGATCGCCCCGGTGTACACGACCAGGGCGTCTTCAGGAATACTCGATTGAATTTCCCTGAACGATGTATTCTTCTGGATGGTTATATGCTCACTGGAAAGCATCTTTTCAAAAATACGTCCGTATCCGTCAACAGGAATACCCTCGTAGGTATCTGAAAAATAGCGGTTGTTATACGAATTTCGCACAGGAAGACGGGAGATGATAGCCGCAGACAATTCGCGGGGATCCTTTTCCCATTGTTTGATCGAATATCCCCTGATAAAGGCTTCGTACAGAGGCCGTCCAATGAGCGAAATGGCTTTTTCCTCGAAATTCTTCGGGTCGGAAATGTGTTCTTTTTCCTTTTCCAGAAAACCATCAACCTGCCAGGGCTTGAGATTGATCCCGTAGTAGCTGTTGATGGTCTCCAGGTTGATGGGCATAGTGTATACTTTATCCTTATACGTCGTATACACCTTGTGCTGGTAGGAATTGAACCGCGTGAACGTATTGATATAGTCCCATACCTTTTGTGAAGAGGTATGAAATATGTGTGATCCATATCTATGGTATTCGATATCTGTTCCCGGATATGTTTCCGACCAGCAATTGCCGCCGATATGGGACCGTTTTTCGATAATGGCAACCGGAAGCCCATAAACGGCAGTGATCCGCTCGGCAAGAGTGGCCCCAAAAAAGCCGGAACCTATGATATAGACGGGAAAATTCATTTTCTTTGTCCTTTTTGAGGGGCCTCCCGCTTGGGGAGGCAATTCACGAACGTTTGTTTTGTTTCCTCTTTTTCAACGCATGAAGAACCGACCGTGCCGCACGAAAGTCATACATCTTTGTATAGACTTCAGCTGCGTAAACCACATGCCTGTCCGTGGCAACGGCGTGAAGCAGGGCATCCTCCACAAAAGGCATGATCTCCATCTCGCCCTGTTCGGCATGTACGCATCCGATCAGCGCGTCCAGGGCGGTTATGGACTTGAATTTTTCATAGGCGCGTACGGCATAGTCGAAGCTTGTTTCCGGTAAAACATCCTGATCCTGCTTCAAAAATCCCAGATTCACTATCTGCCCGGCTTCATAGAGGATCGCCGCAAACAGGAGATAGACATCGTGTTCAAAAAGCGATGACCGCCTCGCCTGCATGATCTGTTTTGCAAACGGTTTGATGTCGATACCCACGTCCATGGTTTTCTTCAGCACCGCGTCGAGCCACTGCAATTTGTCCGGGTCATGCATGTGCATGATCATGAGTTTCATGGAGGCGATCACCCCGAAACAATCGTTTGCAAAGGCTCCGTGGGCGAGCAGGGGTTTCGCCTTTTGCTGTTCCCCCTTCTGGGCGTGGATGGATCCCAGCATAAAGGCGGCATGACAGCCAACCTGGGTATGCAGATGCTTCAACCCTTCAAGCAGGTTGACCGATTCTTTATACGATCCGCCAAATCGCCGGGCGTGAAAATATTTGCTGCGGGCCTCGCTGAATTGCCTTCCCTGTCGGCCGATACTCCTGGTCCGCCCTGTGTGTTTTTTTGCAACATGGTCGAGCACACATTGCGCCCGATGGATACTTTGATGATTGTTCAAACAGGCCTGCTGACCGGCCCGGGCCACATGGTCCCAGGCAGCGATATCCTTGTGCAGCTTTTCCACCAGGGGAAGGAGCGTGTCCGGCGAATAGGTGAGCAGATGTTTTTTGTGGGTGAAATACCTCTCCACCCCCTGCCCGCCCGCCTCGGTCAGCAACAGGGAGCCCGAGGCCAGAACCTGGAACACCCGCAGGGTCAGCCCGGAAAAAAGATTTTCATTGAGCACCACATGGGACCGGGAAAAAAGCGTCTGCATGGCGTCAGGAGAGATGTTCTGCTCTATGGTGACATCAAAATGCTTCTGAAGCAGGGCGAGCAGATTGCTGCGCCTCTTTCGATACACGGTTGTCCGACCGACAAAGGTCAGAAAATGTTCCTTGCGGGTCACAGACCGAAAGGCCGAGGAAGGCACGCACAGCGGAAGCCAGAGCGCATCGATCCCCCGGGCGCGAAGCGTGGTCACGGAAGATACCTGGTCCACAAAAACCCAATCAAACAACCGGGCCAGATCCGCGAACCAGAACTCGTTGAGCGGCGCATCGATACAATAGGCGCACACGGGATAGGAACAGGCATACATCTCCCGGGGCAGGATGCGTTTTCCAAAAAACTCGATACAAACGAGATCCGCATCCGGGCAGGTCGACTCGACAATCGTCTGCAGGGTCCGAGAACCATCCAGGACCAGGGGAACGACCTCCCACCCGAGAGCTTCAAATCCCTCACGCAGAAACGAACCCGCGTAGAGTATCTTTTTTGCCATGTTTTCCTGCTCTTTTTTTCTGACCCAGGAGGCTTCAGCGTTTCACCTATGAGCTCCACACGGGAAAGATCGTACTCCTGGCCTGCAGCGCAGTGAAAAATCGGTCGAAAGAGTGCGCGTAGCAGGAGTTGAGAACGATGATGCCTTTCTCCGCGCCTCTGCGCCTCTGCGCGAGAAAAAAAATCAACATGCTTCACCGAATCGTGCAGATGAGTATTGCCGATACTATTTTGAAAAATCGGAGCCCCACGTTGCCCCCTGCCTGGCTTTGCAATTCCCGGTCCTTCTGTAAATTGTCAATGCGAGCAGTACATTGCATAACGCCGCGCACCAAAAAGGCCACCCTTCCCGAACCGGAAAAGGTGGCCTTTTTTATTTCTAACCATACTTCATTACTGGCTATTTCATGTTCTCCAGGTCTCTCTCCCGGATCTCGGCGCGCTTGATTTTCCCACTGATGGTCTTGGGCAGGTCGGTGACATACTCGATAACCCGGGGGTATTTATAGGGCGCGGTCAGTTTTTTGACATGGTTTTGAAGTTCCCTGGTCAGTTCCTCGGAAGGTTCAAACCCCGGACCCAATACGATGGTCGCCTTGACCGCCTGACCGCGCAGGGGGTCGGGCAGCCCGGTGACAGCCGCCTCCACAACGGCATCGTGGGCCACAAGGGCGCTTTCCACTTCAAAGGGGCCGATCCGGTATCCGGAACTCTTGATCAGATCATCCACCCGGCCCATGAACCAGAAATACCCATCCTCATCCATCCAGGCCTTGTCGCCGGTGCGGTAGTAGTTGTTGCGCATGGCATCCGCAGTCTTTGCCGGCTCCTTGAGATATCCCTGCATCAGACCAAAGGGCTTGCCGTTCTCGATATTGACGCAGATCTCCCCTTCCACGCCGGGGGGGCAGACATTGTCCTCGCTATCGAGAAGCACGATATCCCATCCGGGCACGGGTTTGCCGATGGACCCGGGTTTGGGCTTCATGCAGGTGAAGGTGGCGATCTGCAGGGAGGTTTCCGTTTGCCCGTATCCCTCGTAAATGGGCAGACCAACCAGCTCTTCCCAGGCATTGAAGACCGAGTAGTTCAACAATTCGCCCGCGGTCGTGCAATGCCGCAGGGCCGAAAGGTCATATATGGAAAGATCCTCACGGATCAAAAACCGGTAGATGGTCGGAGGGGCGCAAAAGGTGGACACCTTGTTTTCGGCAATGGCTGCCAAAAGGCTCTTGGGTGAAAATTTTCCCCTGAAATCATAGACAAAGATGATCGCGTCACCCATCCACTGGCCATAGAACTTGCCCCAGACCGCCTTGCCCCATCCGGTATCGGCCACGGTCAGATGGATATCCCCGGGCTCGAGATCATGCCAGTAGGATCCGGTCACGATATGACCAATGGGATAGGTATGGGAATGTTCGACCATTTTCGGAGGACCGGTAGTGCCCGAGGAAAAAAAGATCAGCAGGGGATCGTCGTCCACGGCGCAATCGTCCGGTCGCTCAAAGGTTGCCGTGCCCTCGGCCACCAACGTGTCATACAATTCCCACACTTGTCCGGCCGCATCGCCGGCTACCTGGACATAGAGCTTGATTCCCGGGCAATCCTTCCGGGCCGCCTCGACCCGGGAAACGATGGTGTCTTCCACAATCATGCATGTGACATCGGCAACCTTGACCCGGTCGACAATATCGTGAGTGGTCAGAAGGGAGGGGGAGGGAATGGCCACGGCCCCGATTTTGTGCAGAGCGAGCATGGCCACCCAGAACTCCACCCTGCGGTAGAGAATGAGCATGACCGTGTCGCCCTTGCCGATGCCCCTGCTCTTCAGGCTGTTGGCCAGCCTGGAGGATTCAGTGGCAAAAAAATTGAAATCGTATTCCCGGCGCACACCCAGATCGTCCAGATGGATCATGGCCAATTGGTCGGGGTTCGCGGCAGCCTTTGCGTCCACAACGTCAAAGGCAAAGTTGAAATTGCCTGGAGCGATCTGCTCGTAGGACTGCATGAAATCTTGATAGGATGAAGGCCGTACTTTGGTAATCACGCTGAATTCTCCCTATGGTATCTTGATGAATTATCCGAGTGTACATGAAACAGCATCATGAAACGGGAACTTTCACACCAGGATCGATCCGACCGGCGGATTTTCCGTATTGAAAGTTCCCTAGATAATCACATCGAGAAATTCCGCGTCACTCTCCCCTAGTCCTCGCAGGGCGTGGGGCGTGGTGGAGTCGAAATAAAAGCTGTCCCCGGGTTCCATAACAAAGACCTTGTCTCCGAGATGGATCTCGAGTTTCCCCTTGAGCATGTAGATGAATTCCTGACCCTCGTGATGACTGTAGTTGAGGCTCGCCACGTCCTTGGGCGGAACCTTGATGTAAAAGGGCTCCATCTTCCGATCCAGGAATCGATAGGCCAGGCTCTTATAGTCATAATCCTTGCGCCGTTCCACGGACAGCCCCTTGCCGGACTTGACCATGGAATAATTGTGCAGATGGGCCTCGTCCCCGGAAATGAGCACGGTCAGATCCACATGAAAGGTCTGGGCCACCCTGAACAGATAGCTCACCGGAATTTCAACCTCACCGGATTCGTATCTTTCCACATCATCCACACTGACGCCCAGATCCCCGGCCATGGTCTCAACCGACATATCCATGGCATCACGAAGGCCTCTGAGTCGTGGCGCGATCTCCTTGTAAATGGGGGTCGCTTCTTGCATCGCGCATCTCCTTTACGGTTGCCGTGTATCCTGTTCATATCCCTGTGATACAAACGCATTGTTCACGGATATCTTCAAATCCCTGCAAAGGGAGGAATACTTGTCCATCCCACACGGGAAATCAAGCTTAAAACTGATACCAAACATCATGATACAATGGACCTTTCAAACATGTGTGACAAGCCGGAGCGGGTGAACGGAGGAAAATCTCCTGTGAAAACAATCATTGTCTGACAAAAAGGGCTCGAAACCCATCTGCAAACCCTTCCGGGTCCGGTCCAGCAGAAAAAAGCCGAACCGGAACAATGTCCCGATTCGGCATCAACCTGTTGTAAGGGCCATACAACGATATGCCGCCATTAGAGCACGATCACGGAATTTTCACTGTTTCCATAGGGGGTGGACACAAACGTGTCTGCATCCGGATCATTTTCCCATTCTGTTTCATCGACCAGATAGCGGAATTGATACTCGTGATCGTTCTCAAGATCCAGTGTGGCCTTGAAGGATCCGTTCTTCAGACGGGTCATGGGAGTTGCGGTAACGTCCCAATTGTTGAATTCGCCCACCAGGCAGACGTTCCTGGCATTGGGAGCCATTTCCGCGGGAACTTTGAAAGTTACCTTGCAAACCGGCCGTGTCTTGAGATATTTTTTCTGAATGCTCATAGTCTTCTCCTTGTGGGATCAAACCTTGGTCCCTGTTTCAAATCCTAACGAAGCATACAATTGCATATATTTCCGGGCCGATTTCTCCCAGGAAAAATCGGCGCGCATCCCATTGGTCCGGATCGAATTCCAGACCATGGTATTGCGCCAGGCGGCAAGGGCCTTGCGGATAGCAGTCAAAAAACTTAACGGAGTTGATTCGGCAAAGGTGAAACCTGTTGATCCGGGATGGGGATGGGAAACAATGGTATCGCTCAACCCTCCCACATCCGTTGCAACGGGGGGCGTTCCATACCTCAGGCTGTACAACTGGGTCAGCCCGCAGGGTTCATAGCGCGAGGGCATCAAAAAGATATCGGCGCCGGCCTGGATCTGGTGGGCGAGTTCCTCGGTATACCCCACATGGGCGCTGAGCCTGCCGGGATATTGTTCCACCAGGTCGAGCAGTCGGGCCTCATGAGCGGGCTTGCCCTCGCCCAGAACCACCACCCCGACATTCTCCTTCATGAGCTCGTCCATGATGTCCAGCAGCAGATCGATCCCCTTTTGCCCCCGTAACCGCCCGATAAACCCGAGTACAGGCCGGTCCTTCAGGCTCGGATCAAGTCGCATGATCTCGATCAGTTTTTCCTTGCACGCCTGCTTGCCCGCCATCTGATCGATATCATAGGACTGCTCCAGAAATTTATCATTGGCAGGATTCCACACCGTGTAATCCACCCCGTTGAGAACACCGACCAGATCATCCTGACGTTTGGCCAGAATACCCTCGAGACCGCACCCGAAACGGGGAGTGACAATCTCCCGGGAATAGGTGGGACTGACCGTGGAAATGAGGTCGGCATAGGCAATCCCGGCCTTGAGCAGGTTGAAGCTGTCGTAGTACTCGACCCCGTCCATGTTCCAGGCTTCATGGGGCAGTCCACTCTCCCAGAAAAGGCGATTGGAGAATCTGCCCTGAAAGGCCAGATTGTGGATGGTCATGACCGTCCGGGCATCTTTCCAGAACGGCTTGTCCCTGCGCCAGAAATCAACAAAGGCGGCTGCAAGGGCAGCGTGCCAGTCGTGGGCATGAACGATGTGAACCGGAAACTTCAGATGCTCGATGGCGGACAGGGCTGCCCGACAGAAAAAAATGAACCGTTCGCAATTGTCAAAGTAATCCGACTTGGCCGTACAATAGTAGTGGCGCCTGTCGAAATACTCGCCCCGGTTGATGAAATACACGGGTAGTCCATAATAATCGGCCAGATAGATGTCCGCAGAGATCAACGGCCAGGGATAGCCCACCGGACAGTTTTCATAGACCAGACGCAGGGGAAAGGATGCTGTGGACAACCGTCCATACAGCGGGGTGATAACGGCAGTGGGGATCCCCATGCGCTGCAATGTCAGCGGGAGAATACCCACGACATCGGCCAATCCACCGGATTTGGAAAAGGGATACATCTCAGAGGCGATAAAGATGACCCGAGGTGACTCCTTGGTCAGCATGTACGACCGCTCCTTGCGTTTGACGGCATCGGATCAAACGACCATTGACGGGGGCTCTTTCTGTTACCGTGTAAAGATAGCGTACCTATTTAGAAGTTGCCCTAAAAAAACGGGCCCTCTTTGATCGTCATCCCGGACATGATCCGGGATCTTGCACGACCGGGCAGCTGCTTATTCGACATACATTGCCCGCAGCCCTGGAGATCCCGGCCTGCGCCGGGATGACGTGCTTACGACATCCGTTTTAACCCTGCTGAATAGATACAAGATAGCTATGGTATATACTATGAATGGAAACGAAATCAAACGCCTTATCATCGTCCAGCAAGGTGCCCTTGGCGACTTTTTAATGACCTGGCCGGCCATTGCCAGCCTGCGAGCGGCATGGCCTGAAGCCGAGATTCTCTGGGCAGGATCATCCCAGCGGCTCCCACTGCTTCGCCCTTTGGGGATACACAGCGCACCGCCATCGGTGCACAAACAGATCCGTACGCTCTACCTCGATGAGGCACACACACTGAACATCACAGCTGATGAACGAATTATATGGTTCTACCTAAGAAAAAAACCATTTCAGATCAAGCATGAAAATGTTTTTTTTCTCAAAGGCATAAACCAACACAGCTTCACATCACCCCGAACGCTTTTTGCCGAAGCCCTCTGCGAACAGGAGATCCCCTTTGACCCTGATTGGCAAACAAGGTTTCAAACTGTTTTTCCCCGCCAAAACCAAGCAAACCAAAAAACCATCCTCCTCTTCCCGGGTTCCGGCAATCCGGCCAAAAACTGGCCGCTGGTTCAGTTTTTTGAACTCGGTTCATGGCTCGAGGACCAGGCCTTTCAACCGCTCATGATCCTTGGCCCCGTGGAACAGGAAAAGGGAATACAACCCCTTGGAAAAACAGCTCTTGCCTACCCCCGCACCATCCAGGAACTGATCGCCCTTTTGCAACAGGCAGCCTTTGTGATCGGAAACGACTCCGGCCCCATGCACCTGGCCGGATATATGGGAGTCCCCGGTCTGGCCATCTTTGGGCCGACATCCCCCCGCCAATGGGGCCCGCTGGGTCTGGATATCCTGACCCTCGATCTGCCCTGCAGCCCCTGCACCCAAACAGCCCGGGTTGCCTGCACCGATCCCGTGTGCATCACCCAGATCACCGTGGATCAGGTCATTGACCGGCTCCTGCCCTGCCTCGCCAAAATCACCCCCTGCCCCCAAAACAAAACCGGGTCATGAGTTACCCATTCTCATGACCCGGCTCTGACAAAAAGAGGAAGTATATTTTATGATGCAACCGACAGGCCAAGTATTTCCCTGAATAAAAAATAAAAAATATTCATTTAATTTAAAAAGGTTACAAGAACATCCTGATCGATCGTCTTTGAACCGATCTGCATCCGGGTTCAAAATTTTATACCCTCCGATCAACGAGCCCTGACCGGTATAATTTTTTGTACCCCCGTCAGATCCCTTCCTCCACCGCGATCCCGCAGGAAGCGAAACGGGCCGCAGAGATGGCCCCTAGACGAAGGATACGCACCCTGGTTGGGGTGAGCACCTCGATCAGGGTGGAGGGATCGCCTCCCTGGGGAAAGGGAGGGTCTTCAAGCACATAATCCACCCGGGCTCGCAGTTCCGGATCGAGCTGTTCCAACGAGGCCGGGCCGGGCCGGCCGCTTACGTTGGCAGAGGTCGCCACAAGGGGATTTGCAACCCGCAGACAGAGTTCCCTGGCCAGGGGATGCGGAGTGAATCGAACCGATGTCCGCCCCTGGCTGTCCATGACCCGGAAGGGAACCTCTCCCTTCAGCCTGACCACAACCGACAAGGGACCCGGCCAGAACGTACTGACAACCGATCTGATCGCCTCATCGGGATGGGTACATGCGATAAACTGCTCCCACGAACCCACGATCACGGGCAGCGACTTGGCCACATCCCGGTTCTTGGCCCCAAAGAGCCTGTCCACGGCATGCGCGTCATGACAAAGACATCCCAGGGCATACAGAGTTTCCGTGGGATAGACCACGATTCCGCCCGACTTGATAATCCGAGTCGCCTGAAGTAGCGATTCACTCATAAGTGACTCCCCATTGGTAGGAAGAGAAAAAATTTCCCGGCTACGACCTCACGGACGGAATATGCAGGGAGTCTATATGGGCATTTTTTGCTCACCGATTTTACAACCTATTGTTTTTCTTTAATATAAAAAATGAATTTTCCTCTGGCAGATTATTTGCTTATCATCTGCAAACACAGGAGAAGACCATGAAAATATCCACCGAACAACTTCAACTTCTTGCCAGGGAACAGGCCAAAAAGGGCCAGGGGACGAATGAAGGTGCGGGATTTAATGACCTTCTGGCCAAGGAGATGAAAGGGGATAGCACCACGGCCGCAAGCACCGCCAAGCAGACCGCGGTCCCCCATGCCGGTATTCTGGGGCTGAATCCTCTCTTTGCCACGCAACAGGTCAATCCTTCCATCGATCAGCAGGAGATCATGAACACCATGGACGGCGTCTTGGACCAACTGGATCAGTATGCAAAAAAACTGGGCTCATCCGACGTCAATCTGCGCAATGTCTATCAGGAACTCCAGGGTATAGGACAACAGATGGACCGTTTACGGGAAACCATGCAATCCCAGGGCACATCTTCTCCAGAACTCGATGCCCTGTACACCGAGATGGACATCCTCGCGACCACCGAGACCTTCAAGTTCAACCGGGGTGACTATTTCGCTGGATAAGGAAAAACAGGGAGACAGGAAAAACGGAGACGGGAGAAGGGAGAAAGGAAGATAGAATGAAAGTACGCAGGAGGCAGTGCGCAGGAAAAACTTGAAGACGTGACAAGTGTTTTTGAGAATTCAAGGATTTTTCCGTCACTTACACATAAGGTCTGCCAATCTCACTGCATTCCTGACTCCCGTCAGCTCTGCATAAGGTCTGCTAAGGCTCGCAAGCTCGCCAAGCATTCACTTTTCCCTTCTCCCGTCTCCCTTCTCCGTTTCTTCCCGCCTTTCCTGCGCACTGCGCACTGCATCCTGCGCACTTATTCCTGCGCACTGCGCACTTTTCTCTACAACTCACAGAGTTCCCGTACCAGTCCGTCAATAGCCGCCCGCGCGCTCTGCTCTTTGATTGCACTCCTGGTCCCTGAAAAATGCCTACACGCAGCCCAGGTCCTGTGGGGCAGACACCAACCTATCCAGACAGTGCCCACGGGTTTTTCCGGGGTTCCTCCCGAGGGCCCGGCTATTCCCGAAAGGGCCACACCAACATCCGCCCCGGTTATCCTGCACCCGCCCCTGACCATTGCCAGCACACAGGGCTCACTCACGGCCCCGTGCTGATCGAAGATGTGCGCATCCACGCCCAAAAGCCGTATCTTGAGCGCATTGCTGTAGGAGACGATCCCGCCCAGATACCAGTCCGAACTCCCGGCCACATTGGTCAGTTCGTGCCCCACCAGCCCGCCGGTACAGGATTCGGCCGTGGTCATCATCCAGCCCTTTTTCCGCAACAGCGACCCCAGTTTCACCACTAAAGACTGCATACTCTGTTCCGTCATCATCTTCCCCCGGCCGATCTCAGGCAAAAAGTTTGGGCATACCCAGATACAACATGTACCCCCCAAGGCCCATCTTGACGATGATGCCAAAAACCTTGCCCCACATGGCCCCCACCGCCGCCCGGCTGGCTGCCTGCAAGCTCATTCCGCCCAGAAGCTCCACTCCCAGACTGCCTAGATAGGCTCCCACAATACATCCCGGAATGGCTCCGGCACCAAAGAAAAAGGGGGCGCCGACCACCGCGCCCACCAGGGCGCCAACCAGGGCACCAATGTTCCCCTTTCTGGTTCCTCCGGACCGATTGCCGCTCCAGAACAGGGTCACATGCTCGAGCCCCTCGCCCACCAACGCCAGAAAGGTGAGAACCCCGAAAAAAAACCACCCCATGTCTGCCTCGGGATGTATCCACTTCCAGATTCCGAAAAGCGCCAGTATGAACCAGTTGCCCGGCAGACTCAAAAAATGGCTCAAAAAACAGATAACCAGCAGGATGACAAAAAGAACGGCCAGCATGCACACCATCTCCTGTATCAAAAGCTATGGGAAAAAGCTGATTACGATTTATTGTTACTCTTTTTGATCAGATGAAAAAACATGGACGCATATCGTCCCGAGGCCACGTCCGGAAGGGGGAACAAGGGAAGTTCCGCAGGAGGGAAGGATCCGGTCAGCCCGAAGAAGAGGTCCGCAGAAATCTGATCCAGGGCCGGGGCTATTTCCTCCCAGAGATCATGCGCCGCGGTAATGGGCATGCCATGGGTACGGCATTGCAGGGGACGATAGTCAAAGATGAGACATTTTCCCTCATGGGAAAAGGGACACAGGGTTCCGGAATCCACCAGACAATGCCTGCCCTCGGCCAGGATGGTCCCCTTGGTTTCCCGCTCCTTGCGGGCCACCTGGGATGCCCTTTCAATGACCTGTTTGCGCACATCGCTTGGCAGTTTGGCATCCAGAACCTTGCGCAGGTATTCGGCCTCGGCAAGGGTCAAGCGGATGGGCGTGGTACAGCAGGCAATGGTATCCTTCCCGCAAGCGGACAATTTTTTGAATCCGGCGCACAATCTGTCCACCTCGTCCCGGATATTCTCGTATTCCTGCAGAAAGGGTTCGAGATCCACGCCTTTTCTGACCTCCAGGGATGGCTCCCGCAGGGTCAACCGGCCAGCCTTGCGCCCGTATTTGCGTACGGTCCACCATTGATCGAAATTGGCGGGTTTGGCCCGCAGATTCTTTAGCACCTTGGAGGCCATCTTGTGCCCGAGCCCCTTGCGCAGCAGATAGAGATTGAGCACGGTCCCGGTTCGGCCAATGCCGTGCCGGCAATGGATATAGACCTTCTTGCCCAGGTACAGCGCCTCGTCCAACCATTCCAGAACAGGCTCCATGGTCTCCAGATCCGGTGCATCCTCATCGTCAATGGGCAGGTAATAGACCTCGAACCCATGATCCCGCTCGATGGTATGCAGATCACAAAACTCGCCGCAAAGATTCAAAATGGCGCTTATCCCCTGTTCGCGCAATGCCTCGAGCTGGACCTGGGACATGGGTGCGCTGCCAACGGCAAGCTGGGAGGTAACCCAGGAAAGAGACGATCGCTTTGTGGTCATCCGCTGTAGAACTCCTCGACCAGAGGTTCAATCTGTTCCGGGACATCCAGACGCATATCCATAAGCCGGGTCATGGCCAGAACACGCCCGAGACGGATCAGTCCCGTTCTGGTTTCCTCCGCGGAAAACCGGTTCATATGCGCGTCCAACCGGTCTCCCTTGATGGCCACCTCGAATCCGTTTTCACCCAGGATGCGGGCAATAAACTCCAGACGCAGAAGCCGGCCACCCATATCCGCCCCGCCCCCCTTGAACCGAAAATTCACATAGGTATTTTTGGAGGTTTCCGCCAACAGGCTGTCGACCACGGAAAAATGATATCCAAAACGCAAAAGCACATGCATATATTGCTTGGAAACAACGGCATAACTTGCCAGAAGCGCACTCTTGGAACTGAAGATTCCGGCACTTATCCGGTCGAATTCCTCCCAGTCCATGTGCGGCATGTTGCTGTCCCAGAAAATGTCCGGACTGGCCAGTCCCTTCCACAGCTCCTGCAGGGGAAGACATGTGATATCTCCCGGACTGACCGAGGCCCGTTTGTTCCCCCTGGCCAGCCCTCCACCGAGATCCACGATGCGCATGGACAGGGGAAGTTCCGACTCCAGATTCCTGGCCCGTCCCATGCCCCTTCCTCTTTTATCGACCAGGGCGAACATCGTCCGAACACCCATTTCGTGAACCAGCCGGATGACGTCGTGCAGGGAATGGCAATGCTCCAGATCAAAATCAGGGGATGTGGCGTCTGTCAGGTGCAGAACGCCGATCTTGTCCATGATCAGATCAAGACGTTTTGAGACCGGCGAGGGTGGGTGTTTGGTGTCATTGAAAGCACGCAGCAATCCCTCTTCACGTCCTGGGTAGACCCGGACGTTATTCCCATCCACAGTCACGGTGGGGGCGATATCTCCAATGGTATCGACTCCCTTGCCGACCAGGACCGGAATGCCGAATTCCCGGGCAACAGCTGCAAAGTGACAGGCGCGACACCCCGACTCGGCCAGAACACCGCGTACCCGATTCATGACCGAGACCAGTTCGGGCCGCAGGGATGCGACCACTATGATGCAACCATGAGGAACGTCTTTTGGCTCTTTGCAATCCCTGATTCTGTGGACAGGCCCATAGGCTGTTCCGGGCGCAGCACGGATGAGGGAAAGAGGCAGTGGTTCGCCTGTGATCGGCCTGCCCGAATCAGTGTTCACAGATTCGGGCAGGCCGGTCAAAGGACGGGTCTGGAAAATAAACAACCGCCCGTGCGTATCAAAAGCCCATTCAATGTCCTGTGGTGCTCCCTGGAGTTCTTCGAGCTTCAAGGCGGTCCGGATCAAAGCGGCACACGATGCCTTGTCCAGACAACCATCCACCCCTTCTCCACACGATGCGTCACTGCGGGAAACCAATCTGGTCGAGGGGGTTACCCCCCCGTCCATGAGGATTTCTCCCCTGCCTCTGACGGCATAGATTCCCAATTGATCACCGTTTCCCGCAGGATCGCGCGTATAGACCACTCCACTGGAAACAGGGTCGAGCATGGGCTGAACAAGAACCGCCATGGGGGTTTCCATGTCCGTGAAACCATGATGAATACGGTAAAACAGAGCGTTGGGGCTGTACTTGCCGGCCAGGACCCGTTTGTATCCATCAAGAATCTCATCCAGGGAGACGTCAGGAATACTTTCATACTGCCCGGCAAAGGAAAAGGAACCATCCTCGGACACGGCGCTGCTGCGCAAGATGAACCGTGAACCGGGAAATTGCTCCAGACACCTGCCAAGTCCGTCTCGCAACTCAGTTGCCAGAGTTTCAGGCACCTCGCCGGCCAGAATGAGTTTTTGCATGTACGTGGCCAGCTTGCCTATCTTGACATGATCATGGGGTCGAACGCTTTGCAGGGCCCGGTCGATTCTGAACCGCAGATCATTGTGTTCGGCAAAAAGCTGCCACCCCCGTGCGGTGACCACACAGCCGGGAAGGACATTGATCCCTTCCTTGCTCATTATGCGGGACAGCGCAGCCGCCTTGCCACCAACCAGTTGTTCCTCCAAGGGATGGCCATCAAGATGGAGTACATACGGGGGATCGGACCGGGGAGACGGGATACAGCAGGCTGCAAGAATTTCCGAGGACAAACGGTCATGCCACTCAAGAATGGATTGCGCCGACCCCGGAGCCATGGCCTCGTAAGCCCGGATCATCCGCCGCGTTGCCTTGAGCACCCTGCGAACCAGCCAGACGATCCTGGCCCAGTCGGCGCTTTCGTGTCCCTGACGGATCTCCTGGAGGTCTGCGATGATTTCAAGCCCGATATTGTCGTAATGGAGCAGATCCATAAAGCCGTTGTACCGCTCACGCATGAGCGTCCCCGGCATAAAGACCTTGCGGGCGAGATGGGAAAGAGATGGATGATTCATAAAGGGAAACCGGTCGTAAAATGATAGGGAGAAACGCTATGAAAAAATAAAGAAATCCCGTGACCACTCTTCTCTCATGGGACTGTTCAGCCTTCCCCCAACATTTCGGTCACCTTGGTTTCGAGTTCGTCCTTGTCAATGGGTTTGACGCAGTATTCCACGGCTCCCAGATTGAGCGATTCGCGGGCCGTTTCCAGGGTGGGATATCCGGTAAGCATCATCACCTTGATCTGTGGAGAAATGTTCTTCAACTCCTCGAGCACATCCATCCCACTCATCTTTTTGAGCTTCATGTCCAGGATGGCCAGATCCACCGGGTTCTTTTTGACGAACTCGATGCACTCCTCTTCTTCGGTAAAGGCATGAACCGTATGTCCCTTGCGGGAAAGAATGCGCTGAATCAGGACCCCCGCGTCCTGGACATCGTCGAGTACAAGGATATGAGCCATGGTGTCTCCTGCATGATTGTGGTAGTTGCTGAGTCAGATCCATATCGTTCCCGCGGGAAAAGGTCAAAACACTAATTGTCCAAGGGCGATACAGGTCATTGAACCCGGATCAGAAAAATCCGCTGCGGCCCTCCCGGAAAATGGACGAGCCCTTGTTCCAGCCGGAGCAACCGCCTGCCTGTCGGTATCCTTCCGCTGAATCCCCCCCCTTCAACCGGCAAACAAGGCAGCCAATTGGATCTAATTTCAAGCTCAAAAATTCACAATCTAAGTCGTTTTAGATTAAATATTTGATATATAGGCATATATTAATTTATTGTGAATTGAATCACAAAAAATGGTTCAATTTTTCCTGTTTTGTCCTTGCAGCATGTTCAAAAAAATTCTTTTTTTCCCATTTTTGATCTTTCACGACCCGATCCATAAAGGAGCCCTTAACACATTGAGGGGTACGAGAATATGACCACGACGGCTTTTCATGTCATGTCCAAACCGGGTCTTACTCGCATCGATAACCATAACCAGATGAGGATACCATGACGTACAAGGAAATGCAGGAAATGCTCATGAAGGAAATGCGGCTCTACCACTACCCCATAGCCGTCAAATTCTTCTATGACCAGGACGAAATAGACGCCTTCAAGAGCAAGGCGGAATATGTGACCCCGGTCAAACCGACCACCTTTTGTCAATGGGAAATCGGGGCCCGCATGAAAGGTCAGATCGTCTTCGGAGATGCCAAGGACCAGGGATGCTCCAACGCCCGGTACAACTTTGGCTGGAAGGATTACGATGAGGCCGAGGTCAAGAGTCACGCCAAATACACCAAAGACCTCGACCAGGCAGCCCGGTTCGTCAAGTCCAAGGCACGGATGCCCGAAGGGTTGCTGGCAATCGTTGTGGCACCTCTCGGCTCCATCGACGGCCTGTTCGAACCCGATACCGTACATTTTTATTGCGACAACATGCAGGCCTACCACCTGGCCGTTGACTACATGGCCGCCACGGACACCCACCCCCTGCGCCCGACCATCACCATGAACTCTTCGGCCTGCGGTGGTAATGTAAGCAGTTACATGCACAAGGAATTCAACATGCTGCCTGCCTGTTCGGGCAGCTACAACGCCGGAAAGACCGAAAGGGGTGAGATCAATGTGATCATTCCGGGCGAACAATTTCCCGCGGTCATGGAACGACTGGCCGAACGCATCGAACAGTCCAGCGCATCCATCACCAAACCCGGTGACGCCTTCCCTGGTCAGGACATCTGCAAAAACTGTCCCCTGATCATTTTCAAAAAAGGATGAGCCTGGGTTGGTTCGTCTCCACCAGCACCCGTTGAGAACTCCTCGAAGTATACGGCAATAGTGGACGAACACCCTTTGTTGATGTATAAGATGGACACCCATAGGGGGTGCCCTTGCTCAAGTGTATCACCTACAACGTTATAAAACCTTTCAAGGAGAAACCATGCTGACGTCCAGAAAACATTGCATCATCATTGCTCTGGCCCTGGTGGCCGTTGCCATCTGGTTCGATCCCGTCTGGGCCGACCGCCTGCAGGATGCCATCAACGCAACCCCCAAGGGAACCGATCCCGGCCAGATTGACCCCTCTGCTCCGGCAGGATTTTTGGGCATTCCGGGAGGTCCGAGTATCAACCTGATCGTTGCCTTTGCCTGGGCGATCTGGGTGGGCTGGATCTTCTCAACCGTTGGCGCCTTTGGCGGAATCATGGCGGGTGTTGGTCATATCACCATTTTCGGGCTGGGCAACTATGCATCCGGTTTCAAAAAAACGAATCCGGTCATGAACAAGCTTGTCACCGACTCCATCCGGGTATCCAACCAGTGGCTTGTGGGAACCTCAGCTGCCTCGGGATCATTCAACTATTATAAAATGGGTCGTCTGGTTCTCCCTCTGGGCCTCTGCCTGGCGGCTGGCTCCATTGCCGGCTCCTATCTGATTCCCTGGTTGACTGCAGGGAAGATTTCACTGAAAGCCTATATCGGCTACTTTGGCCTTTTCGTTCTTTTTCTGGGTTGTTATCTCTTTTATGAAACCACCCCCAAGGGACAGGCCGGAAAGAAAAAGGCCCGCGCCGCAGCCAAGGCCTTTGAAGAAGCCAATATGGGCAAGAACAAAAATGTGGAAGCCACCAAGGATCAGGGTGTCAAGGTTCTCAGCTTCAGTATCAAGCATTGTTCCTTTACCTTCTATGGTGTCGAATTCTCCTTCAATCCGCTGGTCCCCATCTGTGGTGGCTTTGTCATCGCGGGACTGGCTTCCTTTCTCGGAGTTGGCGGCGGATTTCTCCTGGTTCCCTTTCTGACCAGCATCGCCGGACTGCCCATGTACCTGGTGGCCGGGACATCTTCCTTTGCCGTGCTCGTGGGTATGGTCACCTCCATCTTCACCTATATGGTGGTCAAGGGAACCCCGGTATTCTGGCCCCTGATCGGCATCGAGCTTTTGGGCGTCCTGGTGGGTTCCTTCATTGGTCCGCGGACATCCAAGTACATCCCTGACATCTGGCTCAAGCGCCTCTTCGTCGTCCTGGCACTTTACGTGGGTATCAGATACACCTCCAAGGGATTTCTGGGATTCAGCCTTCTCCCTCCGTTCTAGACGGCGGACTGACTTAAAAAGGATGCAAAACGGCCCGGTTCACCGCAATGGCAAACCGGGCCGTTTTCTTTTGACCTCAAACGCGGGAAGATTTACACCTCTTCCAGTTCAATTTTTACTGACCCCGATACCATTATGATAACCTGGACCACCATTCTTTCCTTTCTCGATCCCGTGCTCATTGCACCCTACAGGATCTTTGCGACTTCACCCGACCTGGCCTTCTGGTTCGGCACCCAGGCCCTCGCCCTTGGCTGCATCATCCTGGGGGAATTGAGCATGGCCCTGGTCTATCGGTTTAACCGCAGCTATTATGCACGGTTGAATCAGGAGATGGTCAGGATGCATAACATCTCGGTGGACGCCATCAAACAGAAAAACAAATCCGTGTACAAGGCGGCCAATTCCTGGGCCAACGAGTATTTCGGCAAGGTCTTCTTTTCCCAGGCGGCCCTGTTCGCTGTTTCGCTGTGGCCGCTGCCCTTTGTGCTCGGCTGGATGCAGGAGCGTTTTTCCGGGATCACCATCGCCACTGTTCCCGGAGTCGGCTGGGAACTGGAATATCCCTTTGCCATGATCGGGGGCTATATTGTGCTGCGGATCCTGTTTTCACGCATCAAGTACCGACTCCCTGTTTTCTCGAAGATCGATGCCATGCACAAGGAAGATGCCCGACTCTCGGAAACCCTGACTTCGTGGAATGATTGATACGACCGCACATCAAGAACCCCAAACCCACGCACCCGCCATGACCCCTTTCACCTGCTCACGCACCTGCACCCGATTCATGGCCCGTCATTCAAGACAGACAGGCTGCTATCTTCTGTTCCTTGTCGCATTGTCCACACTCCTGAGCATGTTTGGTTGTGACCGGGACGAAAAGGTCGTTTACGTGGACATGGACAAGCGGGAGACCATTCAACGGCCGCAGCAGGACGCGGCCCTGACCTACGCCTATCTTCCCCAGTACTCCCACACGGTCTCCTATAAACGGCACAACCTTCTAGTGCGCCATCTTGCCCGGGAAACCGGTCTGGCCATCCGCCAGGTCTTTCCCAACACCTTTGACGAACATCTGGAAATGGTCAGGCAGGGCAAAATCGATATCTCCTTTTCCAATCCCATGGTCTATATCCGCCTGGCCGAAACGGGTGCCCGTGCCTTCGCCCGGATCATCGAGCCCTTTTCAGGCAAACCAACGTTCAGAGGACAGATCATCGCCCGGGCCGACAACCCGTTTGTCTCCCGTCTGTCCGACTGCGTGGGAAAACGATGGATAGCGGTGGATCCGCTCTCGACCGGAGGCTACCTCCTTCCGTTGGGCTATTTCATCGATCACGGGATCACGAGAAACAGCTTCGCGTGCATTGATTTCGCTCCAGGACCGGCCGGCAAACAGGAAAAGGCCGTTTTGGCCGTCTATGCCGGCAAATACGACATCGCCTCCATCCGGGAAGGAACCCTCGGGGTTGTCAGCAACCAGATCGAGCCGGGATCGATCAAGATCATCGCCACCACCCCTCCCTATCCGAGCTGGGTCTACTCGGCCCGCAAAGGCCTTGACCAGCAGATCGTGGACCGCATTGCCAGGGCCATGTTCGTTCTGTCCCCGGACGATCCCGAGCAGGCCGGCATTCTGGAAACCGCGGGCATGGCCGGAATCATCCCGACCAAAGACGAGGACTACGATCCTATCCGGCGTCTTTCAGAACGTCTCAAACTTGACGATCCCTCCCCTGTTACCCCCTGTTCGGAAACAGACAACAAGGGAGGATCCTCATGAAAACCTTTTCCCGCATGCGCGTTCGGACCAAGGTCAACTTCGGCATCGCCCTGATCGTTTTGTTCTCCTCCCTGGTGGTCACCTTTTCCGTCACCCCGATCACCTCCAGGGCCCTGATCGACGAGTTTCTCAAGCAGGGCAGGGTCATGGCCGGCAATCTCGCCCTGCGATCCACCGATCCGCTCCTGGCAACGGATATGCTCGCCCTCAAAGGCATGATCGATGAACTCATGACCGTTGATGTCGATGTTGCCTACGCCTTTATCCAGGATGAACACGACCGTATTCTGGTGCACACGTTCAATCAGGGATTCCCCTCGGATCTCAAGACAGCCAATCGGGTCGATACCACCGGCACGACAGAGATCGTGACCGTCGATACCGGGACGGAAAGAATCTATGATTTTGCAACCGCTGTAACCATCGACAGCAAACGCCTGGGCACGGTCAGGATCGGCCTCTCCCAGAACAAGATCCAACAGGTCATCCGCGGTCTCATCCTGACCATCGTCCTGATCGCCGGTCTGACCCTGTTCGCAGCGTTCATTCTCGCAGCCCTTTTCTCCAGGCGGATCACCTCACGGATCGGCCTGCTCCAGCAACATGCCGAGACCATTGTCAAAGGCAACCTGGATCAACAGCCCAATTACCCCGGACCCGTGACCAAATGCTGGGAGATCAGACATTGTCATCGTACATCCTGCGTGGCCTGGGGGAATGAAAGATACAGATGCTGGTGTCTGTCCAACACCCAATGTCCCGAATGCAAGGGCATGCCATTTCCGGACAAACTCGCTGTATGCCGTAAATGTCCGGTCTTTAAAAACCGCAGCGGGGATGAGATCCAGGAACTCATGGAGACCTTCGACATCATGGCTCTGACCATGCGTTCGCACATCGACGATCTCAAACAGGCCGAACAGAACATGGCCCGGCAGCGAAAATTTCTGCGCACCATTCTCGATGTATCACCGGACCTCATCGGGTTGACCGGACCCCATCACACTTACACAACCGCCAATGCCGCCTTTGCCAAATTCGTGGGCAGGACCGTGGACACGGTTGTCGGATGCACGGATGAGGATCTCTTTCCCCAGGAAATTGCCGCATCGCGCATGGCCCAGGCCCAGGATATCTTGCTCACCGGTGCGGTCATCAACGAAGAACAGCTTCTCCCTGAACACGATGGAGAATCCTCGCGCTGGTTCCATGTCATCAGAGTGCCCATGCGTGACCAGAACAGAAAGATCACCGGGGTGCTCTCCACCGCCAGGGACATCAGCATGCTCAAGAGCTATCAGGACCAGCTCATTCAATCGCAGAAACTCCAATCCCTGGGCAAACTTGCAGGCGGCATGGCCCACGAGATCAACACCCCGCTCGGGATCATCCTCGGATATGCCCAGCTCCTTCAGGAAGATGTGGAAAAGGACGGTCCCCTCTACAATGATCTGGAGATCATCATCAAGCAGATCCACTTCTGCAAGAAAATCGTTGCCGATATGCTCGGGTTTTCCCGGCAGAGCCAGAGTGAGAAGGTGATCATGTGTTTCAACAACTCCATCATGGAGGTCATCCATCTTGTACGGCACAGTTTTCAGATCGAACACGTACAGATTGTCACCGAACTCGACGACCGCTTTCCCATCATCCAGGGCGATCCGGAAAAGCTCAAACAGGTATGGATGAATCTGCTGTCCAACGCCCTGGATGCCCTGGAAAACGGCGGGGTGATCAAGGTCAAAACCCTGCTCGACAGCATAAACATGACCATAACCCTCTGGATCGCCGATTCGGGCTGCGGCATCCCGGCCAAGAAGATCAATTCCATCTTTGATCCCTTTTTCAGTACCAAGCCTACAGGCAAAGGAACCGGCCTGGGTCTGTCCGTCTCGTTTGGGATCATCAAGGATCACCATGGATCCATCGAGGCGACCAGTCCGCTGCCTGCAGAATTCAGCAAGGACATGCCCGAGGACAGCGGTCCGGGAACAGTGTTCAAGGTCACCCTGCCGCTGGAGCCTGAGCAGGAATCAGGATCTGTATACTGTGTCTACCCGCCTGTGGACGAAAAGGACAAGTCATGAGTTTGCGGAACATCTTCGCGCACTGGACCTATGAGACCTTTCCGCCCGGGGCTATTCTCCGTTCCAAATACAATGCCTTTGCCCGACTCATCCGGGAGGATGAAACCTGCCTGGCGATCATTGCGGAAATCGAGGAACTCCATGCCCGTCGTCCCATGGCCGACTGGTCGAGAATCCTCTACCTTACCTACAGACTCGATATTCATGTGCGCAAGATGCTTGAACATCTCCAGCGGATCAATCCGGTCAGATTCATGGACCTCATGGAC
This sequence comes from Desulfoplanes sp. PS50, assembly GCF_053851535.1. Classification (NCBI taxonomy): domain Bacteria; kingdom Pseudomonadati; phylum Thermodesulfobacteriota; class Desulfovibrionia; order Desulfovibrionales; family Desulfoplanaceae; genus Desulfoplanes; species Desulfoplanes sp. PS50. The sequence goes on from NZ_JBSPZA010000007.1 coordinate 103,194, forward strand.
TATGTTTCAAAGACCAGCTTTTACATGCGCATGGCTGTCAGCGTGGACGATCCGGAAATAAGCCCTCCCTTTGTCTTTCCCTTGAGCGAGGCCTTGACGCGAAAAAAACACGCCAATTACGCCGCTGCCACCCTGGCCCGAATCATGGCCAATGCCTCCCTCTCCCTGCCCCTGCCTCAAGGGTTTGTCATTTCATCGAGTGCCTATCACTATTTTATCGAGGCCAACGACCTGCGACCCCGGCTGGATAAAATACTCCGGGGAATAAATCTTCACCACCCAGAGGGAATCGAGCACATTTCTCAGGAGATCCAGGAACTCATCCTCCAGGCTCCCATTCCGGACAGCGTTGCCGATGCCATAGAGATAGCCATCCTGGATCTCGTGGGTGGATCGGGGAGCGTGGACATGGAGGCTGACCCGCGACGCACCCCTGCCACCCTGGGACTCGAGGCCCATCGAATCAGAATCTCTGCAATCACGCTTTCAAAAGCGCTCCAGGCCTGGAAGCAATGCATCCTGGCCAAATACCGACCGCAATCCATTGCCGAACGTATCGGCCAGGGCCTGGCCGATTGCGAGGTTCCCATGGTGGTAACGGTTCAGGTTCTCCCTGCCCATGTTGCATCCGGTGTCTTCAGGCCCGAACCTACCGGCGCCGTGGATCTGCTGCCCGAACGAACCCGGAACAGGGACATGGTTTCCATCACCCTTGAATCCCCTTCCCCCGAGGAAGAGACAACCATGCTCCTGGCAAAGGATGAAGGGCACCGGGTCCTGCTCAACCCGGAAACCCCGTTCATGAGCCCGCGCAATGCCAAGCAACTGACCATCCAGGGACTGGCCATCCAGGATCTGCTCGATACCCCGCACAGCATTGGCTGGGTTCTGGACACTCGCCACAGATACTGGATAACCTCGGTCGTTCCAAACCTCGAAGGCCAACCCAAAATCCGCCGTTTTGACAAGGCACTGACCATAACCGGACGATCGACTCTGGCCCCGGCAGGTCAGGAAAAAGATGTATCACCCGAGCGGATCAAATCCATGTACGACCTGATCTCTTTTGCCAGGGAAAAGGGCGTCGAGGAGATGTTCAGCCTGGTCAACCGCTCCGGACTGGGCATTGAAGGGGCCAAGATTCTGGACGAACCGCCCGCCAGGATCTGGATTCTCAACCTGGCCGACGGGTTTTTTCCCACGGCTGCGGGAAAAAACGCTGTGGGTCCCAACGAACTCAAATCAATCCCCATGTGGGCCCTGTGGTTCGGCATGGAATCCACCATCGAACCGGCAACCGCCTTTGACCATACCGGCGACGAAGGTCCGCAGCCCCACCTTTTCGGTCACGCCATCCTTTCCCGGACCTATCTGCACATGAGCGTCCATTCCGGTCCCGATTTTGCCGAGATCGATACGGTCTGCGGCCGGGAATCGACACGCAATCATATTGGTTTCCGCTATAAATCAACTGGTTTTCCACCACCAGATCAAGTCATCGTTGGTATGCAGGACATGCTCGACCAACATGGTTTCACCACCAAACTCCTGGGAAACATGATCGAGGCGTGGTGCGAAGGATATGAGGAAACCCAGACCCAGAAACGACTCGCCGTTCTAGGCAGACTGATTGCCGGAAAACGTACAACCTAATGCGGCCAGGCCGCAGTTTTAAGTTTTAGGTTTTAAGCTTTAAGTTCAAGCGATTATAAAATTTTCTTGTTTTTTTTATAACAGAACATTCTGAGGAAAATACTAAAACCCCCTGCAAAAAATACTTTGTGCAGGCACATCCTAAAACCTAAAACGTAAAACTTAAAACCTAAAACCACCCCTATGCATTTCTACCGACATATATCCAGGGACGATCTTGATTCCGCGAAAATCGGCCTCGCCCTTGGAAGTGGTGCTGCCCGGGGGATCAGTCATATCGGTGTTCTCAAGACCCTGGACACCCTGGGCATCAAACCCTTTTGCATCGCCGGAACAAGTGTCGGCGCGATCATGGGCGCCATGTACGTGGCCGGAAGATTCGACGCCTATACCGCCCGGCTCAGTCAATGGACCCGCAAGGACACCCTGAACATCCTGGACCCTGTGCTGCCCCGATCCGGTCTGATCGAGGGAAGCAAGTTCATCGAATTCCTTCAGGAATATTTGAACATGCCCACATTCGAGGACTGCGACATCCCCATGGCCATGATCATGACCGATGCCCGAAGCGGCGAGGAAATCGTGGTCCGGTCGGGCTCCATCACCAAGGCGCTGCGGGGAACCATCTCGGTTCCGGGCTTTATCACCCCTGCCCGGGAGAACGGGCGGATCCTGCTCGATGGCGCCCTGGTCAATCCCCTGCCGGTAGATATCTGCCGCCAAATGGGCGCGGATCTGGTCATTGCGGTGGATGTCAATTCCAAATTCATCAAACAAAAGATCCAGGGAAAAACTAAAAACAAACCCCAAACAGGTTTTTTGAGTCAGCAGACCTTTATCTCCTCCTGGGCAGCACGCCTGGAGGAACATGATTTTTTCCCGACCCAGTTTTTCAGCAAACTTGTCCCGCGCAGAAACAACCAGGCGGCCCTGGACATTTCCCTGTTCGAGATCCTCTCCAACTCCATCGACATCCTGGAAAACACCCTCAAGGAGACCCGCCTGGCCAAAGACCCGCCGGATATCCTTTTGCGTCCGGATACAAAGCAGATCAGCTTCCTGGACATCCACCTGGCCAACGAGGCCATGGAGGCGGGCAAGCAAAGCGTACGCAGGATGATGGCGGCCATCGGCGATGAGGACAATGACTCCCAGGCGAGCTGACAGGCCCGTTGCTGCGGACCGATCACAACACGAACGCCCACCAGGATAAACCCGGTGGGCGTTCGTATCTGAATACAAGATCGACCCGCTCTCGGTATTGCGGATACCACATACAGCGTAACGGTGGGCTGCCCGATCAGGTGATGAGATCCTTGCGCATGGTCTGAATCACCGTGCCGCCCGGTTCATTCAGGGTGCAGACCAGATCACCCGTGCTGGAAAAATCGATCTCCCGGTTCTCCTTGCTCCACAGACTGAACCAGGCCACCCCCCATTTGCCCAGGGGATAGGGCAGGTTGCCCATGTAAAAAAGCCTGTCCCAGGTCCATCCGCGACCAAGGAGCTCCTCCCACCGGGGCTTGATCCAGGTCAGGGCGGCCTCGAGGTTCGACTTCATCTCGGCAGTGACATATTTGTTTTCCTTGATGAGTTCTTCGGGGACCTCGGGTCGGTCCTTGGCAAACGAACTCATTCCTGCACGTCCTTTTCCAGCCACTGCTCCAGGGCTTCGATTTGTGCGGCCACTGACAGGGGACCCGTACCGCCGGGGACCTCCCTTCTCTTGACCGCGGCCTCGTAGGCCAGAACCTCGAAAACATCCTCGTCAACCAGGTCGCTGAAGGCCTTGAGTTCCTCGAGGGAACAATCCTCCAGGCACTTGTTCTCTTTCTCGGCATAGGCCACGGCATTGCCGGTTATGTGGTGGGCCTGCCTGAAGGGAATCCCCTTGCCGACCAGATAATCGGCCAATTCGGTGGCGTTCAAAAATCCCTTGCGCAGGGCAGCGTGCATGGCCTCGGGATTGAAAGTCAGTGCAGCGACCATCTGGCCCATGATGACCACGGACAACGACACGGTCCTGTCCGTGTCGAAAAAGGGTTCCTTGTCTTCCTGCATGTCACGGTTGTAGGCCAAGGGAAGCCCCTTCATTGTCGTGAGCATACCCATGAGATCCCCGAAAACCCGTCCGGTCTTCCCACGCATGAGTTCGGCCACATCGGGATTCTTCTTCTGGGGCATGATGGAGGATCCCGTGGCAAAGGCATCCGGGAGCTTGATGAACCCGAATCCGGGGTTGGACCAGATGATGATCTCCTCGCAGAGGCGGGAGAGATGGGCCATGATCTGGGAGCCCACAAAAAGCGACTCGAGCACGAAATCCCTGTCGGAAACAGCGTCCATGCTGTTGGCGAAAACACCTTCGAGTCCAAGCTCATGGGCAACGAACCCGGGATCAAGGGGATAGGTGGTACCGGCCAAAGCGGCCGCACCCAGGGGAGAGACCGAGGCCCGTTTGGCACAATCCTCCACCCGCCCGAGATCACGCACAAACATCTGGCAATAGGCGAGCAGATGGTGCGCCAGGGATACGGGCTGGGCCGGTTGCATATGGGTATATCCGGGCAGGATGGTATCCTGATGGTTCCTGGCCTGGGAGACAAGGGACTCGACAAGTTTCTTGAGCCCATCCTTCCACACCTGGAGGCGATCGACCACAAAGAGCCTGAAATCCAGCGCCACCTGATCGTTCCGACTGCGACCGGTATGCAGCTTCTGGCCGACAGGTCCGACAATTTCCGTCAGACGGTTCTCGATATTCATGTGCACATCTTCGAGATCGGCCCGCCAATCAAAGGTACCGGCCTCGATTTCCCCGGCCACCGCGTCCAGGCCGCTGACAAGGGTTGCAGCCTCTTCAGAAGTCAATACCCCCTGCTTGGCCAGCATACGGGCATGGGCCTTGGAACCGGAGATATCCTGGGCAAAAAGCTGCCTGTCATAGGTTGCGGAAACCGTATATTCTTCCACCAGGGGGGCGGTGGACTGCTCAAACCGCCCGCCCCACAATTTTTTCTGCGTCTTCACATCTGCTGCCATGATCCGTCCTTGAATCAATTCATTGAAGAAATTGGATACGTTAAGAAATTTCAAAACTTGAAAACCACATTCGCATCTCCCAGCACTTCCAAACTCCCTGAAATCTCTCAACCCCTCAACTCTCTAAAATCTCTTAAATCTCTTAAATCTCTTAAATTTCTTAAATCCCTTAAATCCCTTAAATCCCTTAAATCTCTAAAATCTCTAAAATCTCTAAAATCTCTAAAATTTCTAAAATCTTATTTCCCATGAACCTTGTTATAGGCCATGAGCCTGAGTCCCTGCAGACGGATGAAACCGGCGGCATCGGCCTGATTGTAGACATCGTCCTCTTCAAAGGTGGCCAGTTCCGGATTGTACAGGGAGTTGGGAGAGGTCCGGGACAGGGGCCATACACCGCCCTTGTACAATTTCAACCTCACCTGGCCGGTGACACATTCCTGGGCCTTGTCCATGAAGGCCTGCAGGGCCTCGCGCTCGGGCGAGTACCAGAATCCATTGTAGACCATTTCCGCATACCTGGGAATGAGGGTATCGCGCAGATGCACCAGTTCACGATCCAGGCAGAGCCCTTCGAGATCCTGATGCGCGGCGTGGATGATCGTCCCCCCGGGGGTCTCGTACACACCTCTGGACTTCATGCCCACGAAACGATTCTCGACCATGTCCAGCCGGCCGATGCCGTGTCTGCCGCCCAGCCTGTTCAGATGTTTGATCAAGACGGCCGGGCTCATGCGTTCCCCGTTCACAGCCACGGGATCGCCCTTTTCAAAATCAATGGTCACGATCTCGGGGGTGTCTGGCGCCTCTTCAATGGGGACACACAATTGATGGCTTCCGGAAGCGGGCTCGTTGCCCGGATCTTCGAGTTCACCGCCCTCGAAACTCAGGTGCAGGAGATTGCGGTCACAGGAATAGGGTTTCTCCTTGGTCACGGGAACCGGGATGCCGTGTTCCTTGGCAAAGGCGATCAAAGCGGTTCGCGAACCAAGATCCCAGTCCCTCCACGGGGCAATGGTCACCAGTTCCGGTGCCAGGGCCATGGCCGAAAGTTCGAAGCGGACCTGGTCATTTCCCTTGCCGGTGGCCCCATGGGCAAGGGCCTGGGCCCCTTCCTGGCGGGCGATCTCCACCAGCTTCTTGGAGATGAGCGGCCGGGCAATGGAGGTACCGAGCAGATAGCGACTCTCGTAGATAGCCCCGGAACGAAAGGCCGGAAAAATGAAGTCCCGGGCGAATTCTTCCTGCAGATCCAGGATATAGGCCTTGGAGGCACCGGTTGACAGGGCCTTTTCCTCGAGCCCGTCGAGCTCCTCTTCCTGACCGAGATCTGCTGTCAGGGTGATCACTTCGCAATCATAGGTCGTCTGGATCCACTTGAGGATCACAGAGGTGTCCAGGCCGCCGGAATAGGCGAGAACCACTTTCTTGATGTCACTCATATATATCTCCGCGTGTTTGATTGAAGGTCACATCACAGCCAGGGTCGAATAAAAAAAGGGCATGTTGGAGACTTCCGACATGCCGGGAACAAATGTTTGCAGCAGAAAGCACGATATTGCCAAGCAGCCGGGGTGTCAATGCAGGCCGCGGCCGGGCCGGAGCTGATTTGTACTCACTGCCGGGCAGCCCTGTCGGGGGTGAATTGACTGTCTGACCGAGTCAGGCATCGTGCATCAAGCCGTTGTCTGCCACCTTTTTGGAATTTCCAGCCGGTATCGAGCAACGGTTTGATGGTACGAGGCCGGCGAGGGAGTTTCAATCCGCTCCCGACAGGGTTGACCGGACGTGAGCGTTCAAACGTTTGGGTGAAAACACGTTTGACGTGGCTGCCGGCTTAGACAAAAAAAGAAATGTATGAATAGCCCGAAATCTCCATATGCTTTACCTCACGGGCATATTTTGAAAACAGGATCAGTCCCAGATTGTCGAGTTCCTCGGGACCCGCCCGAAACAGGCTGTCGGGCATGGCGAAATTATTGATGTCATCCATCTGATGGCCGCAGATGGCCTCGGTAAAAATACCTTCCTCGGTCCTGGTTATCCGGATGTTCAGCAGCCGTTCATGGTTTTCGCCCTTGCCGACCATATAAAAAAACATCTCCTCGCAGCAGAGCATGAGGGAAAATTTTTTCTCTTCGGATATGCCCAGCTTTTCCCGCCCGTTGTCGATCATATCCCGCAGATCGTGAAAACTCTCGGCATGGGCCGCAAAAACCCCCTGAAGGCGTTTCTTGGGAGCGATATAGGCCAAGGTACTCAGAATAAATGCGGTGAAGCCCCCAATGGCCACGCTGTTCTGGAGCACGGGGGCAAGGGATGCTGGGACTATTTCCGGAAAAATGTTGCCGCTCTCCGCAACAAGCCCGACAGTCAGAGAAATACCTAGGATGAGCCCGTTCTGGGTCCCAAAGGAATTCATGGTCACCAATCCGAGTCCGGCCTGAAACAGCAAGGCCGCGATAACGAGCAGAAATCCCCCGATGACCGGTGCGGGCATATCCAGAACAAACCCGCTCACCTTGGGCATGAAGGCCAGACAGAGAAGGATCAGGGCTCCAATCCGACCGACCCGGGCCGAGGAGACCCCGGTCATCTCGATAAGGGGGATGTTATCGCAATAGATCGAGGGCACAGCCGTACCAAACAATGCGGCCGCTACCTTGCTGACCCCATCGCAATAGAGCCCTCCCTGAATCCGATCGTAGGAAACCCGTCTGAAATCTCGCAGGGAAACCTGCTGCACCAGCATCAGATTGCCGGTATTTTCGATCACACTGGCAAGCATGGCCATGCAAAAGGCCAGAAAAAGGGGTACATGGTACCCGGAAAACCCCATCTCCAGTCCCGGCCAGGCGAATTCCGGCAGACCGATCCAGGGTGCATGGGCCGAATGGTCGAGTTCCAGAAGTCCGACACTGGCCGCGGCCACGTACCCGCTGGCAACGCCGATGAGCGGACTCCACATGCGGATCGCACCCCGGCCAAACAACATGAGCCCGATCAAAACGGCCACGGTCAACCCCCCGACCATGAATCGGGAGGAGATCACCGACCTGGGGAGTCCGGCCTCACCCGTCCACAAATCAACAGCCAAGGGGATGAGCGAGACAGCGATGAGCAGGATGACCACCCCGCCCACGGCCGGGGTGATGATATGACGAAAAAATCTGATGAAATAGGTGTATAAAAAGACAATGGGAACGCTCAGAATGGACATGGTGGCCAGCAGGCCCATTCCGCCCATGTTTACGGCATCGATGGAACAGGCAAGAAAGGCACTGTACGACCCGGTGAAAAGGATGGCCCCGGCCCCGAAACGGTATGTATGCCGGGACTGCAGAAAGGTGAACAGGGCTGCGATCAGAATGATCCCGAAGGTGGCAAACCGAAGCGTCTCATGGGGCACATCACTGACCTTGCCGAGAATATTGGGCACAAAAATAATCGCGTCGAAAATGAGCAGAACATGGGTGCATGCCAGAACAAAGGCCAAGAGAACCGGAGGTTCCTCATCCACGTCATACCGCAGGCGGTCTTCGGTCATGACCATTTCATCCTCTTGAATCTCCCATCATTTTTTCCAGAACATACACACATTGCTGCCCAACCCATTGCGAACTGCGCACTGCGTACTGCGTACGTATCTCCTTACACCCGATCCAGAAACTCCAGATCCTTGGTCTGGGAGTTTTTGGTTCCCACACAAAGCACCTCGATACCGCCTCCTGGCTTGTGACGGAAATAAAGTCTCCCATTGTACCCGAAGGCCACTTCCAACACCTTGGTCTTACGTCCCTTGCCAAAAACCTTTCTCTTGATCGTCACCAGGGAGGGATCGACATGCAATTGCAGGATGACTTCTTCAGCCTTGATGCGCATATCCTCGGCCATATCGCCGATGCCCTGGATGGTTTTGTCATGGATGTCCAGATGCTTGTACAGAACGCGGAGCCGTTTTTCCAGATTGTCCCCTGTTTTTGACTTTTTGACCGGCTTGCTGACCGGTTTTGCACTCAGCTCGTCGATCTGCTCCCGGAGTTTGTCGATTTCAGCCCGCTGACTCTCCTGAAGCGTCCGGGTCTTGTGCAGCTGCTCCTCCAGGGTGACGATCTCGTCCAGAAGCCCGTCCTCGTTGACCGAGGCCTGTTTTCGCTCCTGAAGAAGCTCTGTTTTGACCCGATCGACCTTGGACTCAAGATCCCCCTTGAGGGTGTCGAGTTCCTCGATCCGCTCGGCAAAACGCTGCTCCTTGTCCCTGAGTTCCCTGATCCTGGAATCCTTCTGGGCCTCTTCGCGCAAGGCCCGCGCAAGCCCTCTCTTGTAGACGCCGAAAAGAATGCCGATAGCCACGAAAACATACAGGGCCATCAACACAAGGCCGGCCAGAGATACCGGGGAAAGGGAGAGATTGACACGCAGACTCAGCCCCTTGTTCAACAATTCATAGTTTTCCTGGGCGATATCCAGGGTATCCTCGGGAGTGATGCGGGCCTGGGTGTCAAATGAGGACGGATAGATGATCTCATTGTCCTTGGTCGTCACCAGAACATTGGGTTTCACCCCCCAGTACAGGGCATTGCTGTCGCTGAAATATTCATTGATATTCCGGTTGACCATGTCCCGGAGCCTGGCCTTTCCCTGTAAAAGGACTGTGGTGTCTCCCAGATAGACACTGGTCAGATCGGAAAGATACTTTTTTTCCAACCCCGAGGAGATGCCCTGCAGGGAGGCGACGTACAACACCGACGGCAGCAGGATACACAGAATGAGCACTCTGAAAGGAAAAAATTTCATCCCTGCCTCCGGATGCAATCCCTTTTCCGGATGCGACAATCCCCCCTCGGAAACAAAAACCAGGCCCCTTCGGACACACGACTATTCACCGGTCACAGCCTCCCCACGGGTGGATCTGTCATCTTCTTGAAGACGATCCAGAATGTCTCGGGCATGTTCCTTTCCCTGAAAGGTCGCATTGAACTCCAGTGCACCGGAAAGGGCCTGTCTGGCCTGGTCCAGGTTATGTTCCTGAAAATGGGCAAGTCCCAGATGATAGAGAAAAAGAGGATTTTCAGGATCCCGGTCCACACTGCGTGAGAGATAATCAAGGGCCGAGGCTGCTTTATCCTGACGCAGCAGGATCAGTCCCATGGTATCCAGCACCAGGGGATCATCGGGCATTTTTTCCAGGGCCAGGGTGGCCAGTTGCAGCGCCTCGCTCAGATGGTCATCCTGTCTGACCAGGATATAGGCGAGATTGTTGGCAGCGGGTCCATAGCCCGGGTCCAGCTCGAGGATCTCGCGATACCATTTTTCGGCTGCCGCAAGATCGCCTCTGGTTTCGGCAAGGGTTCCCAAAAACAATCTGCTCTCGATGTCAGCGGGAGCCTGTTCCAGGACCACCAATGCATGGGCCCGGGCCTGATCGGGGTTGCCTCGATCACGCAACACCCTGGCCAGGCCCATTCGTGCCGGAACAAAACGGGGCCAGGCATCAAGAGCAGCTGTGAGCGCCTTGTCGGCATTTTCCAGTTCGCCCGTGGCCAGCAAAGCCATGCCTTTGAGATAATTGATCTTGGGCAGGTTTGGGTTGGTATCGAGCAGGGCCTGGGAAAGGTCCAGCGTGGTTTGAAAATCGCCGCGCTCAAGGGCCAGTTCTGTCTGCAGGATGCGGGACGGCAAAAAAGAGGGGTTGGCCTCCAGGGCCTGAATCACATATTTTTCAGCCAGTTCGAGCTTGTCCGTATGGGCGTAGAACCGGGAGACCGTGTCCAGCACCTGAACGTTGTCCGGAGCGATCTTCAAGGCCCGTTCATAGGACTGGGCGGCCTTGTCTTCGTTGCCGATCAGATCGTAAAACCTGGCCAGATGCATGAGCGGGCCGACCTGCATGGGTGAGAGTTTGACCGCTTCCCTGTAGGCCGACTCGGCCATGTCCATTTGGCCGATGCGGAAATAAAAGGTGCCAAGGATCTCCTGAAGATTGGGATTGCCGGGATCGTGCTGCAGCGCGTCCAGGAGCACACCCTTGGCATCGGTGATCTTGCCTTCGCCAAGATAGCGGTCGACCAGGGCCAGTTTGAGATCCAGGGAATGGGGATTATTTTCCATGCCCGCATGGAGCAGGGTGGTGATCTCTTCAGTCTCGCCGAGAACCGCCAGGGTCTTGACCAGGGCGAGATAGGCCCGGATCTGGGAGGGATCGAGTTCAATGATCTCTTTGAACAAGGTTTTGGCCTGGCGCAGTTTTTTTTGCTGGACCATGAGCGATCCTTTGAGAAACAGGGCCTCGATGTTTGCGGGTTCCTTGGCAAGAACATTGTCGAGAATGTCCAGGGCACGGGAGAAATCTCTGCCCAGCATGTGGAAAGTCGCCAGTCTGAGCTGGACATCCTGATCCTGAGGATCGAGCTCTGCTGCCTTGGTGAAACTGGCAAAGGCCGCCCTGAGTTCGCCCCGCCGCATCTGCACGATCCCCAACTGGACAAAGGCCTCTTTGTACCGATTGTCCAGGGCAATGGCCCGCAAAAAGGCCTTTTCCGCGTCTTCCAGTTCACCCTTGACCAAAAATGCGTTGCCTTCTTCAAGATGGGCTGTTTTTTTCTCCTCTTCAGCACTGCAGGAAGCGATGAGCAATGTGACTCCCAGCAAACAGAACACAACCCAGTTTCTCCTGAAATCCATGACCTCTCCAAACTTCATAACGAACATGTGAATATGACAATAAGTAGCTACAGGCTCTCTATGTCCTGCATTTGCAGCAGCCGGTTTTCTTCAAGCAAAGGGCAGACCAGACACCATCGAGTTTTGCTCAATCTTCACAAAGATAGGCGATAAACTCCCTGGTCTCCATGGCCCCGAAATACTGAGAGAGATCGACATTCTCAAGACATTGCTCCAACCGGTCCTTTCTGAACACCTGACCCGTGAGCAGACTTTCAAGCCCCTGGATCTCACCATGGCCGAGGAAGTCCCCATAGATTTTCACCAAGGTGATGATACCGGCTTCGACCTGAATGCGGGTATCCACCTGGCCGACAGGAAAACGCTTTTTTTTCTGTACATTGAATCTGGGTGATTTTCCGAAATTCCACTCCCAGTTTCCATATTTGGTTGCAGCCAGTTCATGGACCGCATCCCATTGATCCGGGGTCAGCTCACAGGTGCGCACCCCTCCAAAGGGGGCGAACAGGGTTTTTATGAGATGGGTACTAAAGGCAGCCATGTCCATGGGTTCAGGCAGACACTCCCTGATATTTGTCACCCGGCTGCGCACGGATTTGAGGGCCTTGGAGGTAATCTTCTCCTGACTCACGTTCAGGGCCTGAACCAGGATTTCCATATCTGAATCAAAAAGCAGGGTTCCATGGGTGAGCATGGAGGTACGGGTGGCATACTGGGCGTTGCCGGAGATTTTTTTTCCCTGGGCAAGAATATCGTTTCGCCCGGTCAATTCCGCCTCGATCCCCAACGCTTTGAGGGCCTTTATGACCGGTTCGGTGAATTTACGAAAATTGAGCACATTGTCGCGATCGAACCGGGTCATGAAGCTGAAATTGAGATTGCCGTGATCGTGATACACCGCCCCGCCGCCGGAAATCCTGCGCACCACATGGATACCGTTGGCATCCACATAGTTCTGATTGATCTCCTCCAGGGTGTTTTGAAAACGACCGATAATGATCGACGGATCGTTGACATAAAAAAGCAGATAATCCGTGTCCGGATCGAGGTTTTTCAGACAATACTCTTCCAGGGCCAGATTGACCCGCGGATCCGTGATGCCGTTATTGGAGATACACTGCATGAAATGAAAAGTCCTTGAAAAAATATATCGTTATAGAAAAAAACAGTGCGTTGCACTCACCGCGTTCACGACAAAAACCCTTGAATCCCTCATTTTCTTCTACCCGTATCCTTTCCCCGGGTCGTTTGGCCTTAGCGCGAAACCATCTGTGGTTCCTAGCCGTTTTCCTGGACCGCCTCAGCCCCTTCACGACTCTGCTTATGAATGATCCGTTTGTAATACGCCAGCAAGAGGCAGGTCACGGGAAGGGCGATGATCAGCCCGAGAAATCCCAGGAGCTTGCCCCAGATAGACAGGGAAAGCAGGATCATGGCCGGAGAAAGCCCCATGACCTTGCCCATGATCTTGGGTACCAGTACCATGTCCTGGATAGCCTGAATCACCAAAAAAACGAGGCCGGTCAGACCAAAGACCACCCAGAAACTGGTACCGGTTTCCAGGGCATGTACACCAGCCAGCAAAAGGGCCGGAATGAGCCCAATGGTCTGCAGATAGGGAACCATGTTCAACAGCCCGATAAAAAGCCCCAGAAGAATGCTCAGGGGAAGACCGATCATGGCAAAACCAATGGCAAAAAGAACCCCGACAATACTCGCCACCCCGGCCTGCGCCCTGAAATAACGGCTCATGCCCTGGTCGAACTCCTGCAGAAACTCGGTGACAGGTTTGCGCCAGGAGGAAGGAATGAGATCTTTGCTGCTGTCCTTGAAACGCTGAAAATCGAGAAGCAGAAAAACAAGATACATGAAAATGAATACCAGACCAAGCACCCAGAACAGAAAACTGGCCGTCCCGGCGATGATGTTCCAGATACCGGGCACCAATCGCTGGCCCAGGGATTCAAAAAGGGAAAGAACATTGTCTGTCTGAAACATGGAACGAATCTCGGGCCGGGCGAGTTGTTCCTTGATCCACATCCAGATGTCCGGGGGGAGGCGCTTGGCAGCCTGCTCGGCCAGACCGGAGTTATTGACCAGATCGGAAACAAGGGAACCCATGTGGGACATTTCCCGGCCGATCAAGGGGACAAGCACCCACAGCAGGCCCACAGCGCAAATTCCCGTGGCCGCGAGCGTCAACCAGACCGCCAGGGCCCGCGATCTGACCCGTTGCTGGACCCAGGAGACCAGGGGATGGAGGATGTAGGCCAGAAGAACGGCCACAACAAAGGGAAGAATGACATCGCTTAAATATCCGAGCAGCAGCACGGCTCCCCAGGCAACCCCCACGGTCAGGGACAACCGAACCACGCGGTCCAGGGTATAGGGACGATCACCGAATAAACTCATGATTTTTCGACCTCTCGAAGGACGGTCTCGAGCCGGGTCCTGTGTTGTTTGTATAATTCAAGACAATGCGCTTTAATGGTCTTTTTGACCTCTCGAGGCCCGGGAAGAACAGGAAACTCAAAAAAACCGCATTGCGAGAGATCCACACGGGCAAAGGAGAGATCATCGTCCAGATTGTAAACCACCCCTCCACCGGTGATATTCTCCTTTTCCATCTCGTCCACCCGAAACTGCTTGGCAAATTGGAGCACCTGGGAGGGTTGGTTGTCCTGGTTCAAGGCCTCGATCCGCTCATTGATCCGTTCCCCCCATTTGGTGATGGTCGCAAGGCAGATGGTTCTTTTCTTCCCCCCCGGCCGGGAGGGGTCGTCAAGATGACGGCCGTTCGTATAGACATCCAGGGAGGTGTAAAGTGCCGCGTAGGTCTGATAGACACTCTTCCAATACCTGGTCCTTGCAAACATTCCCGATCCAGGGACAACGTCCCCGGCATGGCTGCTTCCATCCAGAGGGTTGCCTTTCTCCCAGTCGACCACCAGGGCCTGGTAAAAATCCGCCAGTCCCTCGCCGTTAAGGAGCAAAAAGCCCAAACCGTGACCCCGGTCAACGACCCTTTGGCCGATTTGGACGAGTTCGCGGCATTTCTCGTGGAAAAGGTTGATTTCATCCTCGAGGCGTTTGCGCTTGCCGAAAAACGTATCCGCGGCCTCGGCCAATCCCTCCTCTACCAGGGAATCCGCGTACTCCGAAATCCTGCTCATAATCGCCCCCTTGCCCTCTGTGCACTCACTAAATGTCCGCATCCTGAAGCATTTCTCGCCCGGTCATGAACCGAAAAGCGACCAGCACATGTAAAAAAATAAAGCTACCAACGAACCAATGGATGATCAAACTATTCCTTCACAACGACCTCGGAATACCTTTCCTTCCTTTCCCGTTTCCCGTCTCCTTTCTCCTGTCTCCGTTCTCCTTTCCTGTCCTTCCTGCGTACTGCGCCCTGCGTACTGCGCACTTTTTTCCCGTCTCCCTTTCTCCTGTCTCCTGTCTCCTTTCTCCTGTCTCCTTCCCCCTGTACTGGACAGCCGGGCAACCTTGGACTAGATGCACTCCATTTGTTCTTCTCCCCGTCTTTTTCGTAACAATCCCGGTCAATAAGCACGGGGAATGCTCAAGGAGACAGCTATGGATCCAAACCCAAACGAACATCCTCAGGCCCGCGCCTCCGCCCTTCTGCCCCTGCTCCTTTTTTTGATCCTGTTCATTGGAACGGGTATTTTTCAAACCATGCAGGGCGTGGCCATGGGATTTTATCAGTTGTCCGCTGCCGTTGCCATCCTTCCGGCCATCGCCCTGGCCATTGCCATGGGCAGGGGCACCCTGAATCAGAAGATGACCATCTTCTTAAGCGGGGTCGGCGAGGTCAACATCATCACCATGTGCATGATCTATCTGCTCGCCGGCGGATTCGCCGAGGTGGCCAAGTCCATCGGCGGGGTCGAGGCCACGGTCAACCTGGGGCTGGCCTTCATTCCCACCCAGCTCATTCTTCCGGGACTCTTTGTCATCGCCGCCTTTGTGGCCACCTCCATGGGAACCTCCATGGGAACCATCGCGGCCATCGCCCCCATTGCCGCAGGGGTGGGGCAACAGACCGATATCTCCATGACCCTGCTCATGGGAACCATTCTGGGCGGGGCCATGTTCGGGGACAACCTGTCCATGATCTCGGACACGACCATCGCGGCCACCAAGACCCAGGGGTGCAGAATGAGCGACAAGTTCAAGATGAACGTTCGCATTGTCGCGCCTGCGGCCCTGCTGACCGTTGTCCTGCTCGTGCTTACGGGATCGGCCGGAACGCCCACGGCTGCAGGATCGTGGGAATTCATGAAGATCCTGCCCTACCTGGTCATCCTGGGCATGGCCATAGCCGGGGTGAACGTCTTCGTGGTCCTGGCGACGGGCATTGTCCTGGCCGGTGGAACCGGTCTGGCCATGCTCGAGGACTACACCCTGCTCACCCTGTCCAGGGATATCTACACGGGATTTACCAGCATGCACGAAATCCTGGTTCTGTCCATGTTCGTGGGCGGTCTGGGCGAACTCATCCGCTATAACGGCGGCCTGCAATGGCTTTTGGATCGAATCAAGGCCTTTTCTCTTGAAAAGCAGGGCACCTCATCCCGACGATCAGGCGAGACCGGCATTGCCGCCCTGGTTTCCCTGGCGAACCTGTGCATCGCCAACAACACCGTGGCCATCATCCTCACGGGTAAGCTGGCCCGGGACATCTCCACGGAAACACAGGTCGATCCCCGACGCAGCGCCAGCCTGCTGGATATCTTCTCCTGCGTTGTCCAGGGACTGATCCCCTACGGGGCCCAGGTTCTTCTGGTCGGCTCCATAGCCAAGCTATCCCCCCTGTCCATCATCGTCGGCAACTGGTACTGCATGCTCCTCGCCGGGTTCGCCTGCATCTCGATCCTTACCGGCTGGCCCCGGGCTGTGACCAGACGTGAACGGTCCGCTGAAAATACCGTGTCCCGCTGATCGCAAAGAACCAGGTCGTTTCAAACACAAGGCCCCGGTCCGATGTCGGACCGGGGCCTTGTTGCATACACGGGACATTGTCAACGGGAAGCCGTTTTCAGAAACGATCAAACGCGTCCTCGTCCCCATCGAAAAGATCGTCCTGCGTCCCTTTTTCAAGCATGGCCTGGACCCCCGGTCCGCCGGACCGGTCATCCGAAGCGCCCTGTTCGAAGCGGAAAAAGGCCAGGGTCTTGTTCAGACTCATGGCCTGGGCGGAAAATTCCTCGGAGGTCGAGGCGATCTCCTCGGAAGAGGCGGCATTCTGCTGAACCACCTTGTCCAGCTGCTGCAGGGCGGAGTTGATCTGGGCCGCCCCGCTGTTCTGCTCGGCACTGGCTGCGGAGATGGTCTGCACCAGCTCCGAGGTCTTCTGGATATCCGGGACAATGGTATCCAACATCCTGCCGGCCTGTTCGGCCACCGTCACGCTGGAACTGGAGAGAACGCTGATCTCGTTGGCCGCGGCGCCGGAACGTTCGGCCAGCTTGCGCACCTCCGAGGCGACCACAGCAAATCCCTTGCCGTGTTCACCGGCCCGGGCCGCCTCGATGGCCGCGTTCAGGGCGAGCAGGTTTGTCTGCCGGGCGATCTCCTCGATGATCGAAATCTTGTCCGCAATCTCCTTCATGGCGGTCACGGTCTGCCTGACCGCCTTGCCTCCCTCGAAAGCGTCACTGGCCGTCTTCATGGCGATGCGCTCGGTCTCGCTGGAATTGGCCGCATTGTTCTGAATGTTCGCGGCCATCTCCTCCATGCTCGCCGAGACCTGCTCAACGGATGAGGCCTGCTCCGTGGCCCCCTGGCTCAATCCCATGGATGCCCTGGCCAGCTCGTCACTCCCCGAGGCCACGTTCGAGGTGGCCTCCTTGACCTGTCTGACCACGTCCCCCACCCGAGCGATCATGGCCCGGAAAGAATTCGCCAATTGTCCGACCTCGTCCTTGGAACGATTCTCAAGGGTCACCGTGAAATCCCCTTCAGCCAATGCCTCGGCAGCACTCACCCCCTCGCGCAAGGCCCGGGTGATCCTTCCGGAAACGAACAGGGCCAGGAGAACCGAGGCCAGTATAAACACGGCCACGATGATCACATACACCCAGATGGTCCGGGAAACCATGGTCTCCAGATCGTTCATTTCGGTCTCGACCCGCTGGACCTGCATCTGGCCCAAGCCGTCGATGGCGTTGCGCATGGCCGTGAAATGGCGATCACTCTGATCCAGATTTTCGGCAATGTTCACATTCTTGCTGAAATTCGAGGTTGTCAGATCCACGATCTGCATGCTCAGCTCGAACCATCGGGCATAGTGCTCGTCAAAGGTTCGACCCAATTCTGCGGCAGCGTTACCGATAAGGGTGACACTCTCCCGGACCCGATCCCTGGTCTGCTGGGCGTTCTCCCGGAAATCTGCCGCCAATCCGTTCAAGGTCTGTTGGTCCATGGCCCGAAAAATCAACAATTGCGCCACATAGGCCTGATAGGCGTCCCGGTCCGCATTGAGCACTTGGGACAGTGCCGTTTCAAGATCCAGACGTCGATCCAGATCGATCCCCTCGTCCTTCAGTCCGGTTCCAGCCAGTTCACCCAGCCTGTCGATAACATCCCGCATCTGTGCGAACAATTCGTTGACCGTTTCAGCGGCCCTGTCGCGTTCAGCATTGGCCGCAAAGGTCTGACGCATCAGGGATCCGGCCGTGTCGTTATCCTTTTTCCATGCGGCAAAGGCATCCTCGAACCGGGACAGGGAGGTGCCCATCTCACTGGTGAATCGTTCGGAAGGGCCAAGAATCCGTTCCCGCGTCTGCTGCATGTTTTCGGTCATCTCTTCAAGCCGCGTATTCAAAATCTGCTCACTATCTGCCTGCCGGGCCATGAAAACGGCCATCTGCCCCTGATAGGCATCCCGGTCCCCGTCGATCATGGTCGCCCGGTCCATGTGGATGGCATTCACGTCCCGCATGGAACCGTCGAGATCCATAAATCCGAACAGACCGATAGCCAGGATGGCCAGCAGGGCCACAATGGGCACCCCGACCATGAGCAGAAGTTTCGCACGAATCGTCATACATCCTCCCATTTGATTGGTGGTGACAATCTTGTTGACCAGGTAACTGTCTGACAATGGTTGGAATAACCTTCCGGTGAGATCGGGATCCTCGCGTCCCCCTAGTGACCATGCGAAAGCGCGGCATGATCCCCTGGACCAGTCCCCGAGTCAGCCGCTTCCCGGGTTCCCTGCAGGCCGGTCTCACTGGACCAGCGCACCATGATCCAGACTCCGTCTGGCATAGGCTATAGCCATGAGGATGACCAGACTGCCGATCCAGACCAGGACATAGGTCAGCATGGCCCACTTGGCGGTTTCCTTTTCAAGCCAGCCCCGTGGACGGATTTTCTTGACAAAGAAAACCACCTTGCTGGCCAGATTGACACAGACGATGTTCACCGCGAGCAAAAGCCCTGCCCCGATGGCCGGATCGAAACGCCCGGCCCCGAGAAAGAGCCCCAGGGTGGCTGCGGGCGGTAAAAGGGCCACGGCCACCATCACTCCCACAAGCACGCTGGAAAGTCCGCTGGTCAGGGAGAGGGCCGCGGCCGCGCCCGAGGCAAGGGCCAGGGCCACAGAATCCAGCCCCGCGCTGGTCCTGCCGACAAGTTCCCGACTGTCCAGCTCCGTAGGCCAGAAAAACCCCAGAACAACGGACAAAAACACCGACACCGCGATTCCGGCAAACAGGGTCCTGGCCGCCTTGAACATCAGCGCAAGATCCCCCAGGGCCGTTCCCATACTCAGGGCGAGATTGGGCCCGAGCAGCGGAGCAATGACCATCGCTCCGATGACCACGGCCACGTTGTTCTCGATGAGTCCGATGGCCGCTACAATGGTCGAAAGGAGCACCAATACCAGATAGTTGAGGTCCAGCTGGGCATTCTTTTCCACCTCTTCATACAAGGCCTCCCGGGCGGCCGAGGCCGCATCCTCGTCGCGCCGCTGTTCCTCGTCGGGCACGGGAAGGGATGTCTCGATGGGCAGAACCACGATGGTCGACATGGTCTGGGCGCCCAGGACGTTCTGCAGGGTATCCAGGGCGAGTTGGAGATGATCGTCGCTGACCAGCATGCGCATCTGACGCATATTGTCATCGCCGACAGGACCCAGACGAAAATCCCGGGCCTTGGCCTTTTCCGCGATTTTTCCGATTGTTGCGGCGCTTTGCATATCGGCGACGACTTCAAGATATTTCATGGTCCCCCGCTCGTGCCGTCGGGCTTCAGGTCTTTTGTCTGCCCAGTTCTTCCTCGGTCACAGGAATCTCGATCGTGTGATTCTTGGGTTTCAGCTTACTGATGATCGTCTTGTGATAATGCTCCTCCTGCAGCCCCCGGTAGAGGCTGTAGCACATGATGAGCAGGACAACGGTGAAGGGCAGGCCCGTGGCAATGGACGCGCTCTGCAGGGCGGCCAGACCGCCCCCCATGAGCAAAACCGCGGCGCAGACCCCTTCCATGACCCCCCAGAAGATCCGCTGGGGAACCGGGGAGTCCAGCTTGCCGCCGGAGGTCAGGTGATCCACCACCAGGGATCCGGAATCCGAAGAAGTGATGAAAAAAATGGACACCAGCATGATGCCGATGAACGAGGCGATCCTGGTCAGGGGAAAACCTTCCAGCATGACGAACAGGGCGGTGGAGACATCCTTGCTCACTGCAGTGGCGATATCCATGGACCCGGTGAGCTGCAGCCACAGGGCCGAGCCACCGAAGCAGGACATCCAGAAAAAGGAAAGCAGGGTGGGAAAGATCATCACCCCGAGGATGAACTCGCGCACCGTGCGCCCCTTGGAGATCCGGGCGATGAACATGCCCACGAAGGGGGACCAGGAAATCCACCATCCCCAGTAGAAGATGGTCCAGGGGTTCTGCCAGTTGCTCCCCTCGGCCCCGTAAAAGGTCTCCACCCAAAAGCTCAATTGGGGCAGATTCTGGATATAAAACCCAAGATTCTGGGTAAAGGCCTTCAGAATATACACGGTGGGGCCCGTAATCAGCAGAAAGAGCATGAACACCCCGGCCGTGCTCATGTTGGCCATACTCAGAAACTTGACCCCCTTGTCCAGACCGGAGGCAATGGAGATGACCGCGAGCAGGGTGATCACGGCGATGAGTATGACAGCAAATGTCGTGGTGTTGGGAAATCCAAAAAGATAATTGAGGCCCGACGAGACCTGTTTGACCCCCAGTCCCAGGGAGGTGGCCAGACCGAAGAGGGTGGCCATGACCGAGAGGATGTCGATGAGATTGCCCCAGAACCCGTAGATCCTTTCACCCAGCAGGGGATAGAAAATGGAACGGATGGTCAGGGGCAACCCCCGGTTGTAGGCGAAAAAGGCCAGGGAAAGTCCCACCAGGGCATAGATGCCCCAGGGATGGATACCCCAATGGTAATAGGTCAGTCCCAGGGCCACCTGGGCGGACTGGGCCGAACTGGGGGGCACGTTGAACATGGGCGAAGGGGTCATGAAATGGAAGATGGGCTCCCCCACGCTCCAGAACATGAGCCCGATGCCCATGCCCGCGCTGATGAGCATGGCGTACCAGCTGAAGGTACTGAACTCCGGGAGCGCGTCCGGCCCCCCGATCCTGATCTTCCCGTAGTCGCTCGAGGCGATGAGAATCATGACCAGGACGAAGAAATTGGCCGCCAGGATGTACAGCCAGCCAAAGGTGTTCCCTATCCCGTCCAGTACGGTCTGAAAAAAAGTTCCGGCCTGCTCCCTGAACACCAGGGTCAGGACGATGAAAAGAAGGACCAGCCCCCCGGCCGCCAGGGAGACCTGAGGATGGATGTCGAACCCGTATCCGGTCCAGTTATTTTCCCCGGGCCTGTGTCCCTCGGACTCATCATAATAGCTGGATGTGGGTATGATCTGCAGGCCGCGAAAAGTCCGCCGCTCCTTGATATTCTTTTTCGCCTGCTTCTCCCACTGTTCCCGGGCCATTTCCATGGCCTTGTACTGATAGGTTCGTTCCTTCTTTTTCCGCTTCTTCTGTTTCTTGGCCATGCGCAGCTCCTAAATGTTGCACGGTTTTGAATGAGGATACAGGTGAAATGCGAGCCTGGTTTCCCCATAGACGGAAATCGCAGCCCTGGCAATGGATTGGAGCGCATATCCCGCAGTATCATGCTCAAAAATAAAAACAAATCGGTACCTATTCAGGCCAAAAAGTAACTACTCGGCCTGGGAGCGCGGGCGTCCCGCCCGCTTCTTTATTCCCGAGCATGAGGTTGGAAATCGGCAACATCCCGAACAAATGCGGGCGGGACGCCCGCGCTCCCGGGAAAAATGTCTTTCTCTGTGCCGTTCTCTGATCCTCTGTTCCTCGAGCGAGCTTGCGAGCGGGCGTTGAAGCCTTTGTTGGGTTGCGGGCATATGCTCGCATTGGTATTTACCTCATCGGCCGGCGCGTCTGAGCCGGACAAACAGGGTTTTGTTCGGAAAAAATCGGACCAGAAAAAAGAGTGCCAGAAACAGGGTGAACACTTCGGCCATGGGTATGGCCAGGATGAAGGGCAGCTCGGGAAAGCCCAGAAAGAGCACGAGCAGCAGGATCACCGGCAGGACGAGACTTCGGCTGAGGGCGATGATCGCAGAGGGGACAGGAAGATTCAGAGCGGTCAGATAGGAGGAGATAATCAGACTCACCCCGTTGACAGCAAAGACAGGCCAGAACATGCCCAAGATATCGAGAGTCAATGCGATGACCTCTCGTTCGTCTGCCGACAGAAAGGCATGGACCAGAAGTTGTGGATAAAAGAAGAGAAAGCTGATGCAGACGGAAGCGATCACCAGGGCGGCCAGAAGGCAGATCAGAAAAAATGCACGGATGCGGCGGAGATTTTTTGCCCCATAATTCTGGCTGACGAGCACACCCTGGGCATCGCCAATGGAAAAGACGAGCATCAGGCCGATGAACATCAGATAGGTGATCACGGTGATTGCCGCCACGCCCTGTACGCCCGAACGGATCATGAACATCCAGTTGAGCATCAGGGCGATGATCGAAGCGGATATTTCATTGATGAATTCCGACAGCCCGTTGAAGGCGGAACCGAACAATTCGCGCCATTCCCGCTGCCGCGGATCAAAGCGCAGACGACGCAGCGGAAGGAAAAAATAGCTGCAGAGGATGAATAAGGGCAATCCCTGGGAGATGCCCGTGGCCCAGGCAGCCCCGGCGATCCCCCAGTCGCAGCGGACAACGAACAGATAGTCCAGGCCGATATTGATGCCCGCACCAACGACCAGGGACAGGCCTGCCAGAACCGGATATCCGTCAACCCGGACGAAAAAATACATGACCACGGCCAACAGATGCGCCCAGATGAACCCCATGATGATTCGAAAATAGGTCTGCATCAGCGGGAGCACCTCATCACTCCCGCCCAATCCCGTGAGCAGATGCCTCTCGAAGAGCAGACCGAATGCCGATACCAGCAGGGCCAGAAAAACGACCGCCAGCAGGGTCTTGGAAAAGATCGCCCCGGCAGCGGCCGTGTCCCCCTCCCCGATATACCGGCCCGCGCGAACCGTCCCCCCCATGGTCAGCATGAAGGTGATCCCGAAGAGAATGCCCAGAAAGGGAATGACCAGATTAACGGCAGCCAAAGCGGTCGCGCCCACGTAGTTCCCGATAAAGATTCCGTCCACGATATTTGCGGTGGTCATGGCCATCATGCCCGCAAGGGAAGGCAGCCATAACCGGAAAAAATTCACCGGAACGGAACCTGTAAGAATCGGATTGGTTCGTGTCATTGTATGCGTATGCACCATGCGGTGCTTCCGAATAGCTATCAGCCCGCGTTTTGTGAGGAATGAAGAACAAGCAGCGTGATTTCCGAGGGTGCGCCAATGCGCAGGGGCGGTCCCCAATACCCTGTCCCCCTGCTCACATAGAGAAGCATCTCCCCGATGGTGTGCAGTCCGGCCACATAGGGTTGGAAGAGATGGACCAGCAGGGTGCCGGGAAAAAACTGTCCTCCGTGGGTGTGACCGGCAATCATCAGATCGTAGCCGTATTTCTGGACCTGATCCGCCATGACAGGCTGATGGGCGAGAAGAATCCTGACCAGACCATCCGGGGCATCGGCCACGGCCCGTCCGGGATCGGGTTCGTGGGAGGGATCGAATCGCCCTCCCCGCAGATCAGGAACCCCGGCAACAACGAGCTCCGCCCCATTGTGGGTAATGATGCGATGCTCGTTCATGAGCACGTCCAATCCCATTTCCTTGAGTACGGTGATCCAGGGTGTCGCCCCGGAATAGTATTCATGGTTCCCTGTTACAAAGAAGACCCCGTGCGTGGCCTTGAGATGCTGCAGAATCCGGACCTCGGGCAAAAGCCGGTGAACCGAAGAATCCACCAGGTCGCCGGTGATGGCCACCAGGTCGGGGCGCGCCGTATTGGTGCGTTCGACAACCTTGTTCACCCAGCTGCCCCGAATGGTCGGCCCCACATGCAGGTCGCTGAGCTGGACCAATCGAAATCCGTCCAAAGCCGGATCCAGATCGTCCAGGGTGATGTGGACGGTTCTGACGGGAGGCACCCGCCGGGCCTCGTACAGGCCGAAAAGGCAGAGCCCCAGGGCACAAACAATCACGATCACGTTGGTGGCACGGGCGAGCTTGCCCGCCCAGGCCAGGGCCGGAAGCAGAGGACGGGAATGAGGCCGCATCCGGGCCCGTATCCGATCAATCGCCAGAAGGATGAGCAGGACCAGATCGCGGATCAGACACAGGGTAAAGACAAAAAGGATAAATCCCAGGATCAGGTAGCCGGTCCAGATGGCAGTATCCACCCAGAGCCCCTCCAGATGGAGCCTCCGCAGGGCAATGACTGCCGGGGTGGTCAGCAATGCGGCCAGCAGCACAGCCCACGCAATCATCCTGCCCAAAGGCCCTAAAGCGGCCGGACGGATGATCCGACGGACAATGTACAGGCCCATGGACAGGGAAACGATCAGAAGAAGAATGAAAAAGATACTGATTCCTGCGAGCATGATGTCTTCCCGGGTTCTTCAAGAGTTTCTGGATATCTTTTTGTGACTATTCAGGCGACTATTCCACGGCAGGCATATGCCCGCAAGCCTAGGTAATATGCCGGGCGTTGAGTGCAGTTTTATATCTTTCGATTTTTCTCCTGTTTCATCTCTTTTTAAAATGCTTGCGATTCAGAATGAATACCAGCCAGGCTGTGGCAAACTGGATCGCAAGAGCCAGGGCCGTGATCGTCCAGTAGGATAAAGAAAATGTATCGATCATCCCGGCATCCACCAGTCCCCGGTTGAGCCAGAAGTGGATCATTACCGCCAGGGCCACGCCGGGGCAGACAAGGGCGTAGGAACCCGGCGAGGCCTCGCGGCCTGTGATAAACCTGGAGAAATACCCCAGACGGCTGAGCACCAGTCCGGTCAGCAGGGCAAAAAGAACCTGGGCCGAAAAATATTGCGAAAGCATCATCAAACGCTCCGCCCCACCACTTGCCAGACCGAAATGCGCATCCAGGCCGTGATTCTGGCGCAGGGAAAGAATGCTTATGATCGTCAGTACCGGAATGAACACCGAAAGGGTCGGCGCGGTCTCGATATTGGCCCCGTTTTCCGCCAGGGACCGGATACCGAGAACCAGGGCGATGGCCGCGATCAAAGCGGCAGCGACCAGAAAAAACGTCGATAAGACCAACCCTGTACCGGCTACGAGCGGGGTGGCGGACAATCCGGCCGGAGCCGCCATGCCGACCCCGATCATGGCCAGGGCAAAGGCGGGCAGGGCCTGGGCAAAGGAGTTGTTGCTCGCGCAGCTGAAACCGCCCGTGGTCATCACCCGCCCCATGAACTGCCCGAGCATGCGAAAGGCCATCCACCCGATGGCCAGAAAAACGAGTATGGCCGCGGGAAAGAGGTATTCCACCACACTCCACAACCCGGGCACAAAGACCATGCCGAGGATGAAGAGCACATTCACGCTCATGGCCAGGGCCAGGGGCATGGCCAGCACCTGGGTCTGCGCATTGGAGGAAGCCAGCTGCCCATAGGCGGGTGTGCGCTTGAAACGGTTGTACTGCACCAGATTCCAGAGCAGATATTTGAGATTCAAAAAAGCGTACCCTGCGATGCCAGCCATGGCCAGAATGATCATGAACCGGCTGATGGCTCCCCCGGAGGTAAATGCCGTCACAATGTCCTCAAACACGGGAACAGGATGTCCGGGATGCCTTGTCCAGTGCATAAGCCACATGAAAAATGTGATCACCAGACCTCCCGAGCCCAGAGACGTCAAAAAATATAATGGGCTGTATGTCTTGGATGGCCTACCTGGGGTTGCGCTCATATTGTCCTCCTTGTGTGTTCTCTAAGCGGCAAAAATGTCCAGCGGGCCGCCAGGAACAGAAAAAAAACGGCACCACAAACAGATGCCGCTCCATTACCTGTGTCAATCAAGTCTCGTCAAAGGCTTTGTCCACAAAACATAAATCCTTCAGCCGCATTGGATTCGGCTACCGCAAGACTGAAGGATAAAGATGCGAATTTTTCCTCCCGAACAGGACACTGCGTATCACGGCCGGGAGTTGCCGGGTAGTGTTCACGTCCCCGGTGAAAATCCCGTTTCGGGACTCGCGCACAAGGACTCGAATATGTCTGTGAAATCAGCGAGATGGATACCACAATGACACATCTTCAGGGTCCAGATCGATGGGCCCGGCCCGGCAGCTTACTCTCCAAATTGCTTCTTGATTTCCAGAATCTTCGCCATACTGTCCAGAAAGGCATCCAGCACCGCCGGGTCGAAATGGGTTCCACGGCCCTGTTCCATTATCTCCAGGGACCTTTCCACGGAAAAGGCCTTCTTGTAGGGCCGATTGCTGGTCAGGGCATCGAACACGTCCGCAACAGCGCAGATGCGCCCCACCAGCGGGATGTCCTCGCCGGAAAGTCCGGCCGGGTAGCCGCTGCCGTCCCATTTTTCATGGTGCGACAGGGCGATGATCGCCCCCATGTTGATGTAGTCCGAAGCGCCGACCCCCAAAATTTCCGCGCCGATGCCGGTGTGGGTCTTGATCACTTCCCATTCGTCAGAATCGAGTCTTCCCGGCTTGAGCAGGATGTGATCCGGGATGCCGATCTTGCCCAGGTCGTGCATGGGGCTGCTTCTGTGAATCAGGTCCACTTCTTCCCGGTCCAGTCCCATGGTCTCGGCGATCACTGCGGAGTAGCCGCTCATGCGTTTGATGTGGGCCCCGGTCTCCTCGTCCTTGTATTCAGCGGCCGAGGAAAGATGAATAATGGTATTGAGGTAGGACGTTTTCACCTCCCTGAGGGCCCGTTGCAACTCAAGGGTCCGCTCCTCCACAAGATCATTCAATTCCTTTTCATGACGCATAATTTCGTCACGCTGGGCCTTCTGCCTGAGCATGGATTTGACACGTACCCGCAGCTCCAGCGGATCCACGGGCTTGGCGATGAAGTCGTTGGCCCCGGCCTCGACAGCCTTGAGGCGGGCCTTTTTGTCTGCCAGGGTGGTGACCATGATGATCGGAATGTCCTCGAACTCGGGATTGTTCCGGAGGGTACGGACGAACTCGAAGCCATCCACCTCCGGCATCATGACGTCTGACAGGATCAGATCAAAGGTCCTGTTCAGCTTGTCCTGGGCCACGATCGCGTTTTCCGCACCCACCACATCATGTCCCTGCAGCTTGAGGTACCGCTTGAGCAGCAGGATGTTGTGCGGTTCATCGTCAACGACAAGAATCTTCGCGTGATCCATTATTTTCCTTCCGGCTCGGTTACGGGACGACATGTCCCTGGGATGTCAATACACAGCGTGGTCCGGTTGTTCTGGTCCGAGGTCTCCATGCGTATCTCGTAGCCCATGGTGTTCGCAATCATCCTGGCCGAATATGTACCAAGGCCGGTTCCGTGTTTCTTTCCGGCCGTGTGGTACTTTCGGAAAAAATTCTTTCTCACCGCTACGGGCACCACTCCCGTGTTGGTAATGGAAATAAAGCACCCATCCCTGCGTTCAAGAACAACAGCAACATGTTTTTTAGGGGGTGACGCCTCTATGGCGTTGGTGATCAGATTGGAGAGCATGGAATAAAGAAGACTCTCCTCGGAAAATATCATCACCGACTCATCTTGTGAAACGGGTTCACCATTAACGGTAATCAAAAGGGTGAGCTGTTTGGCGCTGATCTTGGATCTAAAATCAGCCTCCAGCTCACGCAAAACGCTTATCACATCCACCCTGGTTGGGACATATTCATACCGGCCCGTCTCCATCTTGAAAAGATCCATGGATAAATCGATCATACGCAGCATCTTTCGCGCCGAGTGGGTGATGGCCCGGGTGAGTTCAAGCTGGTCCTCGGTAAGATTACCCTCCATCTCGATAAGCTGGGGAAAGCCGATGATCCCGTTGAGCGGGGTCTTGAGGTCGTGTCGCATCATACGATCCACGTCGCCCTTGAGATTTTCAAGCTCCTTTTTCTGCGTGATATCATGCTGCACCCCCACATAGTGGGTGATGACTCCATGCTGGTCAAATACCGGAGCTATTCTGGCGGACAGCCAGAACTGGGTGCCGTCCTTGCGCCGATTGAGAAACTCTCCCTCCCAGGCCCTTCCCGAGGAAATAATCGCCCACAATTCATCGTAGAATTCCTTTTGATGCAATCCGGATTTGAGAATTCTCGGATTCTTGCCCATGACCTCCTCGGAGGCATACCCCGTGAGCTGGGAAAAACTCGGGTTGACATACACGATACCACCGTTGGCATCCGTCACCACCACAGAGGAAGCCGCATTGCGGATGGCCTTGGACAAGATGAGCAGTTGCTGATCCCGGTTTCTGCGCTCGGTGATATCCTCTTTGACCGCGATAAAGTGGGTGATGGTCCCGGAATCGTCCTTCAAAGGGGATATGCTGGCCCGTTCCCAGTACATGGAGCCGTCTTTCTTGCAGTTGCATATCTCCCCGCGCCAGGTCAGGCCGTTGCGCAGGGTATTCCACATGTCCTTGTAAAAAGCACGGTCATGAACCCCTGATTTGAGAATCCGGGGATTCTTTCCGATCACCTCTTTTATGGAGTATCCCGTCAGTTCGGTAAAAAAGGGATTGGCGTATTCAATGTTTGCCCTTGCATCCGTGATGATCACCGAGATCAAGACCCGCTCGATGGCGTTGTTCATTTTGGCCAGAGCTTCGGTCCGCCTGCGGACTACATCTTCCAGGTTTTCAGAATACCTCCGGACTTCCTCGTCCATCAGGGCGTTGGCCACGCCGCTCGCCACCACGGACGCCGCCGAGACAAGAAAGGCCTCGCGCTGCTCATATTCCACGCTCTCAAGCGAGCCGATACCGATGACGCCCAGCACGTTTTCTCCACTCACAAGGGGAATCGCGGCAAAAGAGGTGATCCCGATTCTGCGGCAATCGTCATGGCAATAGATTGGATCGTTCACTATCTCCTTGGAAAAGACGGGTTTTCGGCTCTTCACGGCACGGCCGCACAAACATTTTCCCACCCTGTTTCGCTTCTCATAAAAAGAGGTTGTTCCCTGCAACTCGCTGCAGATGCCTTTTGAGACGATAGTCTCACCATCCAGAAGAAACAGCAGCAAAAGGTCACATTCCACGGCTCCCTTGAGCAGGTTCAACGCGGCATCCACCGTTTCTTTCAGCGACAACCGCCGGGAGACCGAACGGCCGAGCCGGTTCAAAAGGGTCAGTTCCTCGTTCTGCTTGCGGATGGTTTCCCCAAGCATGGTCTGCTCGTGAATGTCCACATGGGTGCCCATCAGCCTGGTGGGCCGTCCATGCGAGTCCTGTTCAACGATTCGACCACGGGCGAGTATCCATTGCCACTTTCCCTGGTTGTTTTTGAGACGGAAGGTGACGTTAAACGGCTTCCCCTTGTCCATGCTGAAAAAAATCTGATCCTTGACACGCTTTTTGTCGTCCGGGTGCAGCAAAGACTCCCAGGTTTGCAGGCAATGCTCAAAACCATCAGGGTCGTATCCGAGCATGGTGAAGTACCGGGGAGAAAAATACACGTTCCCGGTCAGAACGTCCCATTCCCAGATCCCGTCATTGGTAGCCTCCACCGCCATCTGAAAGCGCCGGTCTAATGCCTGCGCCCTTTCGCGCTCGCGGGCATCCTCAAGCTCCCTGATCAACTCTTCTCTGGTCATTTCGCGTAATGATTTCATGGCAACCCTTATGCTGCTGCGCGAGATGTGATATGGGGAACGATTCATGCAGGATGGCATAGCACGGATCGTTGAAAAGAGACCGACATGATGATGAAAGTTAGCCAAGCCCTCGAATCCTGTCAAACAAACCGGTAAAGCCGGGAGCCAAGCACACCGTTTGCTTGAATGAAAGGGGGGCTGTCCCTTTTGGTACCGCCTGCAGGGCCGCTCATATTCGTATTGCCGAACAGGTGACACGGTCGTGTCATTTATATATATGCTACCCACATCCAATCTTGGTGCTTACGGTCAACCAAAAACAGATGCATTGTCTTTGAAGGTACCAACGATCATGCGATGTCCTGGCCTACCGGGCCTGTGCCGGCAACTCTGTCGTTCAATACCAACAACTCGACTTTCGGAGTTTATTTTGCTTTCAAAATTAGAACAAACATCCTGAAATAACTAATTTTTTACTTGAAGAGATCCTTGTTTTTTAGTATTTCTCTTGTTTCCACGCAATAGAATACAAAAAACAAGGATCTCAAATGCAAGATACGATTAAACCTATCGATTTGCAAGTTGTAAAGAATGAATGCGCCAACCGTATTGACTCTTTTTTTAAAAGATTCCGTATCGCGAGTGTTGCCAGCAACT
>NZ_JBSPZA010000008.1:0-121876 GCF_053851535.1 Desulfoplanes sp. PS50
CCAGGGGCTGGACGGGATTTACTCTCTGAAACGACTCTCCAACGTCTGACCACGGATACTTGTGGAGAGCTCGCAGTCTCCATGCGCAAGCATATAGGTTGCGCATGGTTTTTTGCGTCCAAAATTCAGGGGCGCGGAACTATCCGGGTTGTATCTGGGTCGGGAAGGATGATTTTTTGTCCTGTCCTCTATCGCGGTTATCTCCGAACGAGGTTCGTGAGGGTTCGAGATGGAGATAGCGCGTTGAATGAGGGAGGAGAGCTGGATGAAAAACATAGTTTGCCTGTCCCCACTGTCTTTTCTTCTGGGCATGCCCTGGCGTTGGTTTTGTAGCGGGTATCCTTTGGGAAGAGCGCTGCTTTCGGATACGAAAACGGATGGAGAAGGTTTTGCCGAGCCTGGGCTCGGCAACTTTCACGCGCACAGTTTTTTCAGACTCTGTCTCCAGGAAAGATAGGCTGCCCGCTCCCTTTTTTTATGGCTTCTCGACCTTCACGAACGAGGCGAACCGGGGCTTGCCGGTTTTGGAAAATCCGTAATGCTTGAAGGTGATTACGGCTCCGATACGTGGGGCATAGTGGCGTTCGCTTATGGAAAAACCCGTGCCAAGGTTGAAGATTACTCCGTTTTCCAGCTTCACGGTCAGGCTGCCCATGAGGCCTGCTAATTTTCCCTTGCCCGGGTTGTGGCCGATGACCTCGCCCTTCATGTATTCGATATGCTTGAGTTTGAGGACCCGCTGCTCGCTGCCGTCCCGGTAGGGGATGGTCGGGTCCTTGATGATCACGCCCTCGCCGTCGTTTTTGGCTATCTTTTCGAGAAAGCGCTGGACGTGCTCATGGCCGGTACAGGTTGTTTGGGGGATGATTTGGACATGCTCGACCTCGTGCTCGTTGAACCACATACGGGCCTTGGTCAGGCGGGTGGGAAAATCACCAGGGGCATGGGGGACCTCGAAGATGTTGTAGGAGATATTGCGCCATCCCGAAGACGGGGTGTCGTCCATGACCGTGCATTGGACACTCGCAAAATTTCCGTGTCCTGCCCAGAGTTCGCCGTCCAGCTCGAATGGAGGGAGGTTGTTCAAGAACCATGAGGGAGCGTGAATGACATTGCCTTCCCGGGTGAGCAATCGCTGCCCGTCCCAGTAGCCGCGGATGCCGTCGAGTTTTTCACTCATGGACCAGCCCTTGATGTTTTCGTTGCCGTGGTAGGTCTCGGGTGTCTGGAGTTCCGGGGAAAGGGCTGAAACGGGAGGCGCGAAGAGGAGGAGCAGGTAGAGTGAGGTGAGCAGGGGGAGGGAGATGCTGGTGACAAGGCGGTCGGACTTCATAGTTCCTCCAGTGTTTGTTGGTCGGGGTGGGGAGAAGGAGGTTTTGTTGTGATGCGATAAAACGGAATTGATCGGTCCGGTAGCATACTGGGACGGGTGTTGTCACTCAAAGAGAAGGATGGAGCCCGAGGAGTTTTTCAAAGGAGGGAGGATGGTGAAAGGGACTTTGCCCCAGAATCGTCAGCAGTATTCTATCCTGCATGTTCGCAAAAAAAAGGACGTCTTGTTCAGGACGTCCCTTTTTATCTGGTTTGTGCAACGCATAAAAAAATTTCTGCCACAGGGGTTATGGCAAGGTCATGTCTCCGGGGGCGATCCACCCTTTTTTCCGCATATATTCGGCTATGATAAGTGAGATGATTGCCGGGAGCACGAAGTGGAGGGCAATGATTCCGGTCCAGCCGCCTTGGCCCATGACCTCCAGGGTGGCGAATTGACCGACCAGGCCGCTGGTGCCCATGCCCGCGCCGATCTTGTTGTTGGTCATGTGAAACACAGTGGTTGCCAAAGGACCGAGCAGGGCCGAGGCAATGATTGAGGGAATCCAGATGCGGGGATTTTTGATGATGTTCGGGATCTGGAGCATGGAGGTGCCCAGTCCCTGGGCGATGAGGCCGCTGAACCGGTTTTCCCGATAGCTGATCACGGCGAATCCGATCATCTGGCAGGCGCATCCCACAGTGGCTGCTCCGGCCGCCAGTCCGTGCAGGCCCAGGGAAATGGCAATGGCCGCGCTGCTGATGGGCAGGGTCAGAAACATGCCCATGAGAACGGCAACAACTATGCCCATGGGCAACGGGTGAAGCTGGGTGGCCATGTTGATGATCCCGCCCAGCCAGGTCATGAGCTGAACCACACAGGGGCCGACCATGTGTCCGACCAACCCGCCGACCAGAATGGTTCCCGCCGGAACCAGAACAATATCCACCTTGGTTCTTCCGCTGATGAGCTTGGCAAATTCAGCCCCGGCCCATGCCGCGACCAGGGCGCCTACCGGTTCCCCAATGGCCAGGCCGATACCTGTTCCCTGAAAGATAACGGTTTTGGCCCCGATGGCCCCGGTGACCAGGGATGCATATAATCCCAGGGGTGATTTCTGCCCGGTACCCAGGCTGGCAGCGACACCTATGCCGATCGCCGGCCCCATAAGATACTGGGCGATCTGGCCGAATTGAACGAGCAGGGGGATGCCGGCCATGTTGCCGATCTGCTTGAGGATCAGGCCGATGATCAGAGAGGCGAACAATCCATGGGCCATGCCGTTGAGCATGAGGATGAAGTATTCGCGGACATGGATTTTTTGTAAGGGATTCGATGTCATGGGATTTGAGGGTTGAGGTTGGCCCGATGGGGCGGGCGATTCATGAGTGAAACGGCTCGATGTTATAAACTATCCCAACTCGTGATCACCGGCAAGTGCCAGCTGCTGCTGGGGTGTCGATCAATGTTTCAGATACAAAAAAAGGGACGCGAGCGTCCCTTTTTTGCATTTGATTTAAACCATTCAAGTCTACTGGCCGACGGTCGCCCAGGCAGGAAGCTGGGAAAGATCCACGCCCCAGATCAGGGGAACGCCGTAGATAATGGCTGCAGTGATCACCAGTGTACCGATGATGTTCAGCCAGATTCCGGCCTTGGCCATTTGGGGTATGGTCAGACATCCGCTGCCAAAGACCACGGCATTGGGAGGGGTGGCCACCGGAAGCATGAAGGCAAAGGACGCGGAAACACAGCCGGCGATGATTGGACCGAAGGGATGGATGCTCAGGGCCACGGCGGCGCTGCCCATGATCGGGACGAGGAGGGTTGCGGTTGCCGTGTTGGAAGTGATTTCCGTGAGGAAGATGACCATCAAAACAACAATGCCGATGAAGATGACCATGTTGACCCCCTGAAGTCCGGTCAACTGGGTGGCCAGCCAGACGGCCAGGCCGGATTTGGAGAATCCGTTGGCCAGGGCCAGGCCACCGCCAAAGAGAAGGATGATGTCCCAGGGAATTTTAACGGCCGTTGGCCAGTCGAGCAAAAACTCGCGCTTGGCAAAATTGCTCGGGGTGATGAAGAGAAAACCCGCCCCGAGAATACCGATGGTCGCGTCATGTACATACCTGAGAGCGGGAATATCCAGAAAACCCCGGCAGATCCAGAAGGTGCAGACAAAAGCGCCGATGATCAGAATCTTTTTTTCTTCGGGAGTGGTTTTGCCCAGTTTGGCCAATTCCTCCTGGATATACTCCTTGCCCCCTTCAAGGACGTTGCCCTTGAGGGTGAAAAGGACCTTGGTCAGCAGCAACCAGGCAATGGCGATCATGATGACGGCCAGGGGAACGCCGAAAAGCATCCAGTCAAAGAAAGAAATGCTCTGTCCGTACATCTTGTCCATCATGCCCACCATGACCACGTTGGGCGGGGTGCCGATGATTGTGGCCACGCCGCCGATGGATGCGGAGTAGGCGATCCCGAGCATCAAGGCGATGCCGAAGGGATTCGAGAGGGGGACGCCGGCGTGGATATCTGCACGGGCCCCTTCACTGGCTTTTTTGACGACAGCCAACCCGATGGGGACCATCATCATGGCTGTGGCCGTGTTGCTCACCCACATGGAGAGAAAGGCCGTGGCGATCATGAACCCGAGGACAAGTTTGCCCGGACTGGTACCGACCAGGTTGACGATATGCATGGCAATGCGCTTGTGCAGATTCCATTTTTCCATGGTCACGGCGATAAAAAAACCACCCATGAACAAATAAATCAAATGGTTGGCATAGGGAGCCGTGGCGGCTGCGGATTTCATGATCCCGAGCAGGGGAAACAGGGCGATGGGCAAAAGGGATGTTGCCGGCAGGGGAATGGCCTCGGTGATCCACCAGACCGCCATGAGAACGGTGACGGCAGCGACCTTGAGGGCCTCTGGTTTCATGCCTTCGGGAAGCGGCATGAACAGGACGAGAAAGAATAGAATGGGGCCAAGAAAAAAGCCGGTTTTCTCCCGCATATGATGCATGAACATTCTCCCGTGATTGTTTTTTTTCCTGTTTATGAAATCGATCGTTTGATCCAGCCCATGGACAAGAAAGGGTAATGGTGACAGAAAATCATGCCAAAAGAGAGTCTTTGCCCTCAAATTGCTCACGTTTTGTATCGTTTTTAGGTCAACGGTTGTATTGCTGCGTGAGTGGGAAGATCACATGAAGTCACATATCAGTTTTAACCAATCGGAAGGATATATATTTTTTGAAGTTTGAAGGGAGAGGATCTGCTGCCCTTGTGGTAGGGACGTTGTCGATACGATCAAAAAACTGGAGTGAAAACATAATTGAAACAAGATGGTTATCCATTTCAAAGAAAGATTTTCATCGTTTGTTTGTTGAGGTGTTGATGGGGAGACGAACGCGCGTAGGGTGTTTTACCGTTTGTCTGGGATTACATACCGTTGACCGGCTCATCAAGGGAGCCTTTTCGGTTGTTTTACCTCTGGGGATGTGTCAACAGATGTTGTGAATAAATTCATGATATTGACCATATGCCCGTTGTATTCAAAGTGTGGCCCAGGAAAGGCAAGTGGGCACGCTAAGCGGTTGCACATCTGGACGGAGGCGCCGTTTGAAGGTATCCCTTCCCCGTAAAGAGAGGGCTTATGAGCGATCAGACATTTGAACCACGCATAGCTGCGTTTTTGTGCAATTGGTGTTCTTACGGGGCTGCGGATCTGGCCGGGGTCGGGCGAATGGCCTATCCGGCAAATATCAGGATCATCCGTATCCCCTGCACCGGGGGCATGAAACCCGATTACATCCTCCAGGCCTTCCGTCGCGGAGTGGACGGGGTCTGGGTCTCGGGCTGACATCCGGGCGAATGTCACTACATCAGTGGCAATCTCTACGCCAGACGGCGGTTCGCCGTCTTCAAAAATCTTTTGGAATATATCGGGATCGAACCCCGGCGGTTGCAGTTTTCCTGGATTTCCTCGGCGGAATCCACCAAATTTCAGAAAACCGCTCAGGATGTTGTGGAAACCATACGCGCACTCGGGCCGAATACCCGGCTCATCAAGGATATCAGGACGACTGGATGATGCGAGAACGAGAAGCGAAAATCCGTGAAACCGCCAGGGACTTGCTGACCAAGGGCACAGTGGACTGCGTGATCGGCTATGAGGCCGGGACCATTCCCCTGCGGGCCAGGCCGGTCTGCATCACCCGGTCCGACGACGTGGACCGCCTCTGCTGGACAGGGTTTTGTACGGGCAATCTGTCCAAGTATCTCATCGGCAGGAAGGACAAGGTCGGGATCGTGGCCCAGGGATGCGTCAGCCGAAACATTGTCGGCCTGATTCAGGAAGGTCAGGTGGACCGCGACAAGGTTGTGATCATCGGGGTCCCCTGTCTGGGCATGCTCGATTACCGCAAGATCGAGGCCCGGCTGCCGGGAAAGGATGTGCGCACCGTTGCTGAGGACGGAGAGATGATCCGCATCGAGGGACCCGGTTTTTCCGAGGAAGTTCCCAGAAATCATCTCAAACGGGATAATTGCACCACCTGCATGCACAGGAATCCGGTCCTTGCCGATATTTTGGCCGCGGACCCGGTTGAGGAAACCGCGGGCGGCGACCTGGACAAGGTGGCCGCGCCCTGGGAGTCTCTTGACGCGGCCGGCAGGTGGGAGGCCTTCACCTCAAATTTCGCCTCCTGCATCCGCTGTTACGCCTGCAGAGATGTCTGTCCGCTGTGTTATTGCTCGGTCTGTTTCGTGGACGAGGCCTCTCCCCAATGGTGCGGCAAGACCCTGGAAGAGGGTGACGTGGCCACGTTCCATCTTCTGCGGGCCTTTCACTGCGCCGGACGGTGTACGGACTGCGGGGCCTGTGAGTCGGTCTGCCCCATGAATATCTCGATGCGCCGGCTGACCAGCAAGATTGAAAAGGACATCCGCGGGCTCTATGGATACGAACCCGGCATGGATATAAATGCCAAACCGCCCATGACCGTGTTTCAGCCCAATGATCCGGAAGATTTCATCAGCTGATGATTTTCTGGAAGGGCTCGTGTGCTGCCGGATTTTTCCGGTGTGCCCTGTTTCTCTTATGCAAGGATGACAGCTTCTCATGACAGATAAGATACTCCCCAAGACACGGATCAATGCTTTTCTGGAAACGCTGCAGGATGGCCGCGACGTCTATGCCCCGGTGGTCCGCGACAAGGCGTTGGTCTGGGACAGAGTGACCAACGCCGAAGAGCTCGTGTTCGAGTTTCAGAACACGGATCTCTCGCCCAAGGAGTTCTTTTTCCCCCAGGACGAGTGCATGATGCGTTTTGTCAACCGCCCCAATCGGGACGAGGATGCGAACGAAGCAGAATCACCCCGGGGAATGGTTTTCAGGGAGGTCGCTCCTGCAGCCGGGGAACGGGTCCTTCTGAATATCCGGCCCTGTGACGCCCGGGCGTTTTGTGTCCTTGACCGCATTTTCTGTCAGGACGAGCTGACCCATGATGTCTACTGGTCGGACAAGCGGGCCAAAACCATTCTGATCGGACTGGCCTGCAACGATCCCTGTGCAACCTGTTTTTGCACCTCCATGCAATGTGGTCCCCATCATGAAGAGGGGCTGGATCTGCTTCTGGTCGATCTGGGGGAGCGTTTTCTGGTCCGGGTGCTCAGCGGCAGGGGGGAATCCCTGGTCAGGAATCTGGATCCTGCCGGGGAGGATGACAGGACCCAGGCCGTCGAGCTCAAGGCAAAGGCCGAGAATGCCATGTCCCCGGGACCTTCCACCGGGCATCTGGCCTCGGCCGATGTGCTCGGACTGTACAACGCGCCGTTCTGGGAAGAGGTCGCGCTTTCCTGCCTCAATTGCGGCACCTGTACCTTTTGTTGTCCCACCTGCCATTGTTTCGACATCCAGGACGAGGTCCAGGGGGATGCTGGACGCAGAATCCGCATCTGGGACAGCTGCATGAGCTGGCTGTTCACCCAGCATGCCTCCGGGCACAATCCCAGGTCGACCAAGACGGACAGGGTCCGGCAACGGTTCATGCACAAATTTTCCTACATCCCGGTCCGCCGTGACGGTGCCATGGGCTGTGTAGGCTGCGGCCGCTGTGTCCGCCTCTGTCCGGTAAATATCGATGTGCGCGAGGTTGTCCGACTGATGAATGATTTTGCGGGATCAGCAGAAGAAGAATAAAAAAAAGTAAAGTGCGCAGGGCAGGAGAGTGCGCAGTGCACAGTGCAGGAGAGTGCGCAGTGCACAGTACGCAGGTCTTGGCACGGCACATATTGATGGTAGAGACAGCTTTTGCTCTCGGGCTTCGAATCGGGGGCTTTTGTATCGCGTAACCTTCGGCACCCAGGTTTTTAACTGCGCACTGCGTACTGCGTAATATGTACTGTGTACTATGTACTGTGTACTGTATACTTTTTTTTGTGCACTGCGCGCATTAACCAATTTTTTCAGGAACTATATGCACAATCCCTATCTTCCCTATCCCGTGCGTATCGACAAGGTGGTCGTTGAGACCGAGGATCGGCAGCTGCGATCTTTTTGGTTCGAATTTCTCGACGAGGAGCACGCCCGGGCCTTCAACCATTTTCCGGGGCAGTTTGCTGAATTGAGCATTGCCGGGTACGGTGAGATTCCCATAGGCATTGCCTCGAGTCCCACCGAAGGAGACAAACTCCTGTTCACGGTCAATCGGGCGGGCAAGGTGACCACGCGGCTGCACAATATGGGGGAGGGCGAAATCATGGGCATCCGCGGCCCCCTGGGAACGAGCTATCCCCTTCAGGAAAATCGGGGCAAGAACATCGTCATCGTGGCCGGGGGCTTTGCCGTGACCACCCTGCGCGCGACCATGCACTGGCTCCTGCATCCGGACAACCGCAAGGATTACGGAACCATCGATTTCATCTACGGGGCCAGAACCCCGGGAATGCTGCTGTACCGGGACGAGCTGAAAGAGTGGCAGGAACGCGATGACGTCCGCTGTCACATCACCATTGACCGCGAGGCCGAGGGCTGGGACGGACTGGTGGGATTCGTGCCGACCATTGCCGAGCAGGCCGAACCCGATCCGGACAATGCCATCGCCCTGATCTGCGGCCCCCCGATCATGATCAAGTTCACCCAGCCGGTCTTCGACAAGATGGGCTGGACCGGAGATCAGATCTTCATGAGCCTGGAAAACCGGATGAAGTGCGGCATCGGCATCTGCGGCCGGTGCAACGTGGGTCCGTATTACGTGTGCAAGGACGGCCCGGTCTTCTCCAAGACCCAGCTGGACGGGCTGCCGCAGGATTATTGATGCCTGACGGGGTTTTCCGGGAGACCTTCCGGCTGACCGGACAGTGACTTATGAGCAGAGGCCCGCATGCTTGTACACGGGCAAGCGGTTGTTTCTTCCGACAAAACCCCTTGACGCCTTCCCTTCGTTTGGCTAGCTACTGTTCTATCTTTTACCGAACATCCGAGAATATCATGACCTCCGGTTACGCTTTCTTTTTTATGTTTTCCTTTTTTAGCGGCTTTTTTACAGAGTCCGTCGGGAGAGGATGCGTGTAGCGTTACAGGAGCATACCAAAAACATCCAAACCATGGGCGGACGCAATCAAGCGAACCCATGGTTTTTTTGTGGCTCAAGGGCTGTGGGTTTGTATCCGCAGCCCTTTTTTTATGGGGCGGCTACGGTTCGGGAAAAATCCTCGCCAGGTATGCTCCGTGATTTCCATACTTCTCTGCCAACCATCTTTTAACCAAGGAGCGTGTCCCATGTCGTTTCGAACAACCTGCATCGCGACCCTGTTGCTGGTCCTGATCCTTGCGCCAAATTACGTTTTAGCCAAATCCGTGTACAAGATTGGAGGGATTTTTTCCTCCACGGGCCGGGCCTCGTTTCTGGGCGATCCCGAAAAAAAGACCATGGAGATGATGGTTGAAAGGATCAATGCCTCCGGAGGGATCGACGGACACATGCTCGAGGCGGTCATCTACGATTCCGAGGGTGATCCGGCCAAGGCAGTCAGCGCGGTGAACAAGCTGATCCACAAGGACAAGGTTCTGGCCATCATCGGACCCTCCACCACTCCTGCGACCATGGCCGTGGTCAATTTTGCCCAGCGGGCCCGGGTTCCGTTGATCAGCTGTGCGGCCGGGGTTGCGATCACCTCCCCGGTTAAGCCCTGGGTCTTCAAGACGGCCCAGAGCGATCTTCTGGCCGTGGCCGCCATGTATGATCACATGCAGGCCCGGGGGATCAAGATGATCGGCATTCTCACCGTATCCAATTCCTTTGGGGAGAGCGGTAAACAGCAGCTCGAGAGTCAGGCCGCAGACAACGGGATCGAGATCGTCCGGGCTGAGAGTTTCGGGGCCAAGGATACCGATACCACGGCCCAGCTGACCAAGATCAAGGCGGCCTCGCCCCAGGCCATCGTCTGCTGGGGAACCAATCCCGGGCCGGCCGTTGTGGCCAGGAACGTCAGCCAGCTGAACATCGACATCCCCCTGTACCAGAGTCACGGGGTGGCCTCGCC
Organism: Desulfoplanes sp. PS50; assembly: GCF_053851535.1. Classification (NCBI taxonomy): domain Bacteria; kingdom Pseudomonadati; phylum Thermodesulfobacteriota; class Desulfovibrionia; order Desulfovibrionales; family Desulfoplanaceae; genus Desulfoplanes; species Desulfoplanes sp. PS50. Next base: position 9,863 of record NZ_JBSPZA010000008.1, read on the forward strand.
CAAGTTCATCGAGCTGGCCGGTGATTCGGCCGAGGGGATCGTTCTTCCCACAGGCAAGATTCTGGTCATTGACCTTCTCGACGACACCGATCCCCAGAAAAAGATTCTCATGGAGTACCGGGCCGCATACACCAAGGCACACGGCGGTCACGTCTCCGGGTTCGGCGGCTATGCTTTCGACGCCATGAACCTCCTGGTCCGGGCCCTCGAGGGATGCGGCGGGGACACGAACAAGATCCGCGAGGCCCTGGAAAACATACCTCCCTATCTGGGGGCCACGGGTGAATTCAGGTTTTCTGCCAAGGATCACAACGGATTGTCCCCCGAGGCCTTTGTCATGGTCGAGATCGAGAACGGGACCTGGAAATTGATTCCGTAATCTTCCCGGGTGACCGTCATGGATCACCAGATGCATGTAGGGGCACGGCGCGCCGTGCACAGTACACAGTACATAGTGCGCAGTGCACAGTGCGCAGTAAGCAGTTAAGACTCGACATCATCCCGGATCAATTCCAGGTTGACATCTTCGTCCAGTCCTAAAAACGAGTTGTCACTTTTTGGTTTTTCTCTGCGCACTGCGTACTGTGTACTGTGTACAGCCTATCGCGCACTGCGCACTTTATCTGTCTTCTGTCGAATATTTTACATTAGAAACCGGATACCTCATGCAGGAAATCATCCAGTATCTTTTTTCAGGCATCACCACCGGGGCCATTTATGCGGTCATCGCCGTGGGCATTTCCATGCTCTACAGCTCCACGGAGCTGATCAATTTCGCCCATGGGGAGTTCGTCATGCTCGGGGCCATGGCCATGGTCACCCTGTGGGTCAGGATGGGGCTTCCCCTGCCTGTGGCCTTTGTGGGCGCGGTTGCCCTCGGGTGCGTGGCCGGGCTGCTTTTCGAACGATTGGCCATCCGGACCGCCCGGACTCCCCAGCCCATTGTGCTGGTCATCATCACGGTGGGGGCGTCCATCTTTTTGCGCGGAACCGGGATGATCGTCTGGGGCAAGGACCCGCACAGCGTTCCCCCGTTTTCCGGGAATGAATCCATCGAGATTGCCGGAGCTTCTCTGCTTCCCCAGTCCATATGGATCGTTCTGGCCGCCCTTGTCCTGGCCGGAGGTATTCATTTCTTTTTCACCAGGAGTCTGACCGGCAAGGCCATGGTTGCCTCGGCGGTCAACCGCAAGGGAGCCTGGCTCACCGGGATTCCCTCGGAAAAGATGGGGGTCCTGGCATTTATCCTGAGCACGGGAAGCGGGGCCCTGGCCGGGATCTGCATCGCCCCCATCACCATGAGCAGCTATGATATGGGCACCATTCTCGGGCTCAAGGGATTTTGTGCGGCCATGATCGGCGGCCTGGGGAGCCTCTGGGGGGCCTTTGCCGGGGGGATTCTTCTCGGCGTGCTCGAGTCCCTGGGGGCCGGGCTGATCTCGTCGGGACTCAAGGACGCCATCGCCTTCATCATGCTCCTTCTGATCCTCTACCTGCGCCCCGGTGGCCTGTTTACGGCCGGGGAGAGCAAACGGTTCTGATATGAATATCTCAAGAAACTGCATGGAATACACCCTGTTTCTGGGGGCGATCATCGGCTGTTCGGTCCTGGTGGAGAACACCTATTATCTGCAGATTCTGACCTTCATCGGGATCAACACCCTGCTTGCCCTGGGGCTGAACATGCTCATGGGATACGCGGGTCAGGTCTCCCTGGGACATGCGGCCTTCTATGGGATCGGGGCCTACACAACGGCCATTTTGTCCGGAACCTATGGTCTCTCTCCCTGGTTGGCACTGATCTGCGCGGTGGCCTGTGCCGTGTGCATCGCCTTTGTGGTGGGCATGCCCACCCTCAAGCTGTCCGGGTATTATCTGGGCATGGGCACCCTCGGGTTCGGGATGATCGTGACCATTGTGCTCAGGGAATGGTCCGATGTCACCGGCGGCGCCTCGGGATTCGTGGGCATCCCCGTGCTCGAGGCCGGGCCTGTCTCGTTCATGGTCGAGAGCAATTATTTTCTGCTTGTCTGGTTCATTGTGCTGATGGCGGTCATTCTCTGCCGGCGTATTTTGGGCTCCCGCATGGGTCGGGGTCTGCGGGCCATCCACGACGGGGAGAACGCGGCCCGGGCCGTGGGCGTGAATACCCACGCACTCAAGTTGCAGATTTTCATGTTCAGCGCGGCACTGGGTGCGGTGGCCGGGTTCCTGTATGCCCATTTTGTCTTGTTCATCAGCCCGGAATCCTTCGGGTTCATGGTTTCAGTGAAGATTGTGACCATGGTGGTCATCGGCGGCATGGCAAGTGTCTGGGGGGCCTTTCTGGGGGCCTCGCTGCTGACTCTTCTGCCAGAGGTTCTGCACGGGTTCGCCGAGTACGAAATGATCGTCTTTGGATTGGTTCTCATGGTGGTCATGATCTTCATGCCCCAGGGGCTGACCCGGGGGATTCTGGACCTCTGCGCGCGTTCGAGGAGGAGGTCATGACAACTCAGGTGATGACGAATCACGACATGGGCAGCCGGGAGCGCGGCCCCCTGCTCGAAGTCCGTTCCCTGACCAAGACCTTCGGCGGGGTCACGGCCCAGGAGGACATCTCCTTTTGCATCGATTCCTCTGCAGTCTGCGGTCTGATCGGACCCAACGGCGCGGGCAAGACCACGCTGTTCAACATGATCACGGGGATCTACAAGCCGGACAAGGGGGATGTGATCTTCAAGGGGAAATCCGTGCGTCATCTGGCCGTTCACGACCGTGTCCGGGCCGGGATCGCCCGCACCTTCCAGCATGTGGAGCTTTTTGGAAGCATGACACTTCTGGAGAATATTCTTGTCGGCATGCACGTACGTACGAAAAGCGGATTCTGGGGAGCGGTGACCCGGCTGCCCTGGGTACTGCGCGAGGAGCGTTCGTCACGGGAAAAGGGAATGGCCTTGCTGGAGTTCATCGGGCTGGCGGATTACGCCCACCGGCCGGCCGGGGATCTGCCCGTGGGGAGGCAGAAGATGGCCGAGATCGCCCGGGGTCTGGCCTCGGAACCGGCATTGCTTCTTCTGGACGAACCCGCTGCAGGACTCAATCCTGTGGAAACGGACGAATTGGGAATCCTGATCCGCAAGGTCAAGGACCAGGGCGTGGCCATGATGCTCGTGGAACACGACATGAGTCTGGCCATGACCGTGTCTGACAAGGTCATTGTTCTGGATCGGGGGCGCAAACTGGCCGAGGGCTCTCCACGAGAGATCCAGGAAAACGCGGATGTCCTCGAGGCCTATCTGGGCCGATAACAAATCGTAGGGCACCACCCTGTGGCTGCCTTTGAGAAGATTTGGTCCCTATCCGGCCATGTCGAGAAGGGGCACAGCGCGCCGTGCCCCTTGTGAATGTGATGGGTATGATTTTTCTGCCGTCGTTGTGTATCCGTTTGAACCATCAGGAAATCGAACATGCTGCGTATAAAAAATCTAAAATGCACCTACGGGAACATTGTTGCGGTCCACAATGTGAGCCTGTCAGTCAGGCAGGGGGAGCTTATCTCCATCATCGGGGCCAACGGCGCGGGCAAGAGCTCGCTGCTGCTGGCCGTGTGCGGGCTGCTCACCACCTGGGAGGGCGAGATCCATTTCAAGGACGCGCCCCTCAGAGGGATGTCGCCTCCGGCCATTGTCCGCGCCGGGATCAGCATGGTTCCGGAGGGCAGGCAGATCTTCGCTCCTTTAAGCGTCATGGATAATCTGAAACTTGGGGCCTATACCAGGTATCGGATGGGGCTCAAGGCTGAGGCCCGCGAGGACCTGGAGAAGATTTTTTCAATGTTCCCCATTCTTCGGGAACGGGCTGATCAACCGGCCGGGACCCTGTCCGGAGGGGAGCAGCAGATGCTGGCCATTGGCAGGGCCCTCATGGCCCGGCCCCGGCTGCTCGTTCTGGACGAACCTTCCATGGGGCTGGCCCCGAAGATCGTGGACATGATCTTTACGGTTATCCGGGATCTCAAGGATCGGGGCGCAACCATTCTGCTTGTGGAGCAGAATGCCCGCGCGGCCCTGGAGATCGCGGACCGCGGTTATGTTCTGGAGACCGGCAAGGTGGTCCTGCAGGGCAGCGCGGACGAACTGCTCGTGGATGACGATGTCAAACGGGCCTATCTGGGCCGGGATTACGGTGATTTTTACGAAGGGAGGGAGTGAACATGGCCGAGGTGCACCACATGACCATGGAGGAGAAGGAGCAGCTCAAGCTGGAACGGCTGCAGACGACTCTGAACCGGGCGTACAAGAACGTGCCTTTTCACCGGAAACGTTTTGCAGACTGCGGGCTCTTGCCCGAAAACATCGCCGGCCTGGAGGACCTGATTGTTTTGCCGTTCATGGACCGTTCTCATCTGGCCACCCACTATCCCTACGGGTTGTTCGCCGTGCCGCTTCGGGACATCGTGCGTATCCATACGGCCCCGGGAACCGGAATCAGGCCGAGCGTCAGCGGCTACACCCGAGCGGACCTGCTCATCTGGCAGAAGCTGGTGGCCAGAAGCCTTGCAGCGGCCGGCGTGCGAGAAACGGACATCGTCCAGATCCATCTTCCCCCGGGGCTCTCGGGCTGGGCCCGAGATTACAAGGACGGGGGCGAGGCCCTGGGCGCCGGGGTCATCCCCAACTCGTCCCTCTCCCTTGCCAAGACCCTCATGGTCCTTCGGGATTACAAGACCACCACATTGGTGACCACGCCGGTCTTTGCCCGTGAGCTCATGGAGCATATCTTTGAGCGGGATTTCAATCCCAATGAACTGAACCTGACCCGGATCATCCTTGTGGGGGAACCGGTAACGCGTGAGGCGGTCAGTGATCTTGAAGACCGGCTTCACGTGAGCGTGTGGCGGCATTACGGACTCAGCGAGATCCCGGGGCCGGCCATGGCTCATGAGTGTCCGGATCACGGGGGATTGCATATGAGCGATGATCATATTCTCCCGGAAATTGTCGATCCGGCCACAGGCAATCCGGTTGAACCCGGGGACAAGGGGGAACTCGTGCTGACGACGCTTTCGGTCCGGGCCTTTCCCCTGATCCGCTTTCGCACCGGCGATATGGCCCGTCTGGTCACCGAGTCCTGCGGATGCGCTTCGAACCTGATGAAGATGGAGGTGTTGCCGGAACGGGCAGATTCCCTGCTGATTATTTCCGGGATCAAAATCTCCCTGCCCCAGGTCAATGACTATCTCTCCACGGCCCTGAACATGGAACACCCCCGGTGTACCATCCTGAAGACCCGGTCCAGGGGCACGGAAATCCTGTCCATCAGCGTGGCCATGGACGACGCGCTTTTTTCCGACGAGATCAAGGAGTTGGAAAGCCTGGTCAACCGTACCCGGGCGTCTCTGGAGGAGCAGATCGGTGTCGGGGTGAGGATTACGCTCATGCAGGGGCGGTGAGGGCAGAGGAGAAAAAATGGAGTGCGCAGTGCGCAGTACACAGTGCGCAGATCGAAAAATGTCGTCATCCCGGACGTGATCCGGGATCTTGAAGGACGCGGCTGAAAGATTCGCATCAAAGATCTCCCCATGTCGTTCAAGATCCCGGCCTTCGCCGGGATGACGGTACATACGGTTGGTTGAGGGCCGCGACAATTACGCCCCTGTTTGCTGTTGCGGCCGGGGCAGACTGTCCTTGGCCGGGGCGAGGGCCGAACCCAGCCAATGGATCATCTCGCCGAGATTTTTCATGTTGGCCAGCCCTTCGGCATCGTTCTGCACATCTCCCCTGTCCAGACCGTAGCCCATGTTCCAGTAGGTGGACCCCGGAAGAATCATCTGCGACATCTGGTACATGTGGTTGATGGTATCGTACACATGGGTAGCCCCGCCTCTGCGCACCGCAACCACGGCCGCGCCGATTTTTCCTGCGAAAAGGCCCCCGTTGACATGGGCGACGAACCCGGCCCGGTCAATGAGGGATTTGATATCCGAGGCAACGCCTGCGAAGTAGGTGGGTGAGCCAATGATGACGGCATCGGCCCTGAGCATTTTTTCGATGCACTCGTTGACCATATCGCTTTTGACCGCGCATCGGCCATCCTGGTTTGTGATGCATTTCCCGCAGGCAATGCATCCGGCAGGATTTGTGCCCCCCACCTGGACCACCTCGGTCACCCATCCATTGTCGTTCAAGGGTGCCAGAACCCCGTCCAGAAGGTGCCGGGTATTTCCTTTTTTCCTCGGGCTTCCGTTGAATGCTACTGCGTACATGGATCGCTCCTTGTGCGTTGACGTTTTCATAATCCTCATTGTGCCACATGACCGGGCCTGGAACAGACAGGCATACAACGTGTTGTTCTGCTCGTTTTTCCCTGTTTTTTACAAGCTGATAAAAAAGGTGACACCCTTTTTGTCAGCTTGTGTGTTTCGCACGATTCTGCCTCCTGTCAACTCTTCGAAAACACCCCCCATCAGCATGCTGGCATTGCCCGTGCTTGAGAGTGAGAAGCTGTACACTCGTATCAGTTTCCATGGCCTCTCCCAAGGAGATGTCTTGCTGGCGGCATGGCATGTGATTTTTCCCGTCTTTTGCCATGGCCTATCGGAACTTAGTATAAGCAAAGGGGGGAATCATGAGCAAGCACCGAAATCGTTTGATTCGTTTTTTCATTGCGTGCGGGGTCGTTCTCATGCTGCAGGGATGCAGGCCGAGCGCCGAGGAGGTGGTCAGGCAGGCCAGGGTGGACATCGATCCCTCGGTGACCTTGGGGCAGGCCCTTTCTCTGTATTCCTATTTCGGCGAGACCCACTGGCGTTCCTTTGTGGATGCGTGCGGTCACGAGATCGTGGAATTTAATGGGGATATGGATTATGATCGGTTTGTGGAAAGCTGTTATGTGGGGGTTCAGCTTACCCCTTCCATGATCAGCAAGGCCAAGAATCTTCTGAAGGACAGGCTGATCACCTATGTGGCCCGTTTCGAGCTACGCGGGGATGGCAGGGATTTCGATCTGGACTACAGCGCCCTTAAAATCATTGAAAAGGATCAGGACAAACACAAGATCACCCGGACCATCGTGGACAGTGACCATCATATTTTTGAGTTCATCTATCTGAACAATCCGGAACCGCTCACCTACGAGACTCTGCTCACAGCGGCCATGTGAGTCGTGGGACGGGAATGGCCGATATTTTGGTTTGTGTGTGCGTATGCGCTGAGATTGGGGCTAGAGGAGCACGACCTGTTCCGGGAATTCGCCAGTGATCGTTGACAAGAGTGTGGGGCGGAGACATAGCACTCCTCTTTGGCCATGACAGGGATGATGGGTGGCCGTCATTCACTGCCTTTTCTTGTCACCCCTATCGAGGTCCCCATGTCCGATTCTTCGTCCCCTTTATCCTCCACTGCCGTTCTCGGTTTTGGGTTCGCTCTTGTCGCAACCATTATCTGGTCAGGTAATTTCATCGTTGCCCGGGGATTGGCCGAGACCTTTCCCCCGGTTTCCATCGCCTTTTTCCGCTGGCTCGTGGCAACTGTCATTCTGCTGCCCTTTGGCCTTCCCCATTTCGTCCGGCAATGGGCCCTTGTGCGATCCAATCTGCCCCACCTCGTTGTCAGCGCCTTTCTGGGCATCACCTTATTCAACACCCTGATCTACATCGCCGGGAAGCATACCACGGCCATGAATCTCTCCCTGATCGCCGTGTTTTCTCCGGTATGGATCATCGTGCTGGCCCGGATTTTCATGCACGAACCCCTGAGCTTTCGCCGGCTTGCAGGGGTGGCTCTGGCCGTTATCGGGGTCGTTGTCCTGACGACTTCCGGCGATTTGAGCATCCTGACCCGGTTGACCTTCAATCCCGGCGATCTGCTCATGGTCGCGGCCACAGCCGTGTTTGCCATCTATTCCATCCTGATCAGACAGAAACCCCGGGACATCGAGCCCACGACTTATTTGACAGCAACGTTTCTTTTCGGTCTGATCATGCTTATACCCTGGGTCGTCTGGGAGTGGACGAGTCATCCGCTGACCATGCCCGGTTCCGGGGTTGTCGGCTCCCTGCTGTTTGTCGGCATTGGGCCGGCCCTGGTTTCCTATGTCTGCTGGACCAAGGCTGTTGCGTCCATCGGTCCGGTCAAGGCGGGTATTGTCTATTATTCACTGCCCCTGTTCAGCGGGACCCTGGCCTGGATGATCCTGGGAGAAACCATGACCTGGGTGCATGGAACGGCGGGGGTGATGATCGTCACCGGGATTGTGGTGGCTACGGTGGGGAGGAAGTAGGGATGATGGGTAGGCAAAGACGGGAGACGGGAGGCACGGAGACGGGAGGCAGGATAAAAAGGATAGAGGATATATGATTCAGTGAGGTCGGAGATCAGTAAAGTTTTCGAGACATTGTAGGGGCGATTCATGAATCGCCCGTTTGACCGAGACCCGGGAGGCGAGGGAAAACAGAGCGTAAGGGAGGTCGAATCAATATGCTACACAAACGCTGCATAACGACCCTGATCCTGCCCTTGATCCTGGGTGCCGGGACCATGGCCCTGGGAATCATGGCACCGGAATATTATGCCGAGCGGTCGGAAAACGCCCGGATCAAGGCCATCGGGACGATCGACCGGATCGATATTCTGGAAGTTGGAAAATATTGTACTACCAAGCGGGTCATCTTCTGCCGGGAGTTCGGGCTGACTGCAGAGGTCGGACCGGTGTTCAACGGAACCTGCAAGTCCGTTGAAACCGATTTTCAGAAACGTCACGGCATGGTCGGACCCACCATCTACTTCTATCCCCGTCAGGGTGACCGGGTGTACGTGACCATCACCGAACCGGGCGGGGCGATCACCTCGTTGACACCGGTGACGCCGGAACTGGAAAAGGCCCTGCGTACCGCACCGGAAACCATCCGGTACGGCATGAGCAGGGTCTTTGTTCAGGAATGATCGATCAGCAACAATTGCCGGCCGGGGCCAGACTTTTCAGGCTGAAGAATGACGGGCGGATTTAGAGACTACCATTTTTGAGTATCGCCTCTTTGCTCGTCATCCCGGACTTGATCCGGGATCTTGAATGGTCTGAAGAACGGTTCGACGGTTATTCGACATCATGTCCATATGTCCATCAAGATCCCGGCCTGCGCCGGGATGACCAGAGGGCGGGCATGGATTCTCAAGTGCCCGGACATTCCGAATAAATACTACATTAACGCCGTACTGAAGTACCTCTCGGCTCTATCAGGAAGGATGGTGGCCACGTTGCCCGGCAGTTTTTCAGTCATCTTCCGGCAGGCCCATATATTGGCCCCTGAAGAGATGCCCACCAGCAGACCGTGTTTCTGGCCGAGTTCCCGGGTGGTGGTGATGGCATCCTCGTCCGTGACCTCGATGACCTCGTCCACCAGTGAGGTGTCCAGGATGTCGGGCACGAAGCCGTCACCGATTCCCTGGATCTGGTGCAGCCCGGGTTCATGGCCGAGCAGGGCGGAAACATTCTTGGGCTCCACGGCCACAATGCGTACGCCCGGGCGATGTTCCTTGAGAAAGCTGCTCACCCCCTGCAGGGTCCCTCCGCTTCCCACACCCGCCACAAAACAGTCGATTTCCCCACTCATCTGCCGCCACAATTCCCTGGCCGTCTCCTCGTAATGAATGCGCGGGTTGTCCGGGTTCTCGAACTGCTGGGGCACGAACACGCGCGGGTCATTTGCCGCAAGTTCCCGAACCTTGTCCACGGACCCGCCGATGCTCGCCTCGGCCGGGGTCAGGATGAGTTCCGCCCCGAGGGAGGTGATCAGTTTCTTGCGTTCCTCGCTCATGTTCTCGGGCATGACAATGCGCACGGTATATCCCTTGAGCCGACCGACCAGGGCGATGCCGATGCCCGTGTTTCCCGAGGTCGGTTCGACAATGATGGAATCCGGGGTCAGTCGGCCGTCCCGCTCGGCCCCTTCAAGCATGGCCAATGCCACGCGGTCCTTGACGCTGCCGCCGGGGTTCAGAAATTCCGCCTTGGCAAAAATATTTTCCCCCTTGAGCTGGATGAGCGGGGTATTGCCGATGAGATCGAGGATATTGTCCGTACGCATATGGTGTCCTTGTGAGAGGGTGAGAGATGATGCACGCCCGAGTGGGTAGCCCATGGGCCATGGGGTCTGTCAAGATGGAAGCACAAAGGTCCCAGGGTAAATCTGTTCTTATGGCAGGCGCTTGGATGAGAACCCATCCAACCCTTATATAAGCTGGAACTGGAAGGGCTATATTTTTTCTTCTCAATGTGCTATGCGGATGGGCGAAGAAAGGTCTCATGTCTGGGTGGAAGTCATTTGTGGTCGACTATGTTGACAGAGCCTTTTCCGGGTAGATGTGTCTACCCGAAGGAACCCCCATTTCTCCCCTTCCCCTGATGGCGCGGGCATGGTCGTATGCATACTGAAGTTACAAGAAACAAACCAAGAAACAAACCAAGGAGAATGTATGCATACGATCAGCACCCATCAGAAAGATGTAGCCAGGCAGCTCGACCGGGACGGATGGAAATCCAACTGGAAGGACTGGAAGTGGCAGATCAGCAAATCCGTGCACGACATCGCGACGTTTGAAAAACTCCTCGGTGTGAATTTCGGTGAGCGCAAACGCAAGGCCTTCAAGATGACCGTGGCCAAGTTCCCTATGTCTGTAACCCCGTATTATCTTTCTTTGATCGATCCCGATGATTATGAGAACGATCCGGTTTTCAGACAGGCCTTTCCCTCACCCAAGGAGCTGGATATCGGTCGTTATGACATGACCGATCCCCTGGCCGAGGACACGGACAGTCCGGCCCCGGGCATCACGCACAGGTATCCGGACCGGGTACTCTTTCATATCAGTAATCTCTGTTCCATGTATTGCCGGCATTGCACCAGAAAGCGCAAGGTCGGGGACCGGGACAGTGTCCCGTCCAAGAAGCAGCTTCTGGCCGGAATCGACTATATCCGAAAGACCCCGGCGGTCCGTGATGTTCTGCTCTCCGGCGGAGATCCGTTTATGCTTTCCGATGAGATGCTCGACTGGATTCTCGGCGAGGTACGCTCCATCGATCATGTCGAAGTGGTTCGTATCGGGACGCGGATGCCGGTGGTGCTGCCTTACCGGGTGACGGACGACCTTGTTCGGGTTTTGTCCAAACATCATCCCCTGTGGCTGAATACCCATTTCAATCATCCCCGGGAGATAACCAATTCCTCCAAGACTGCCCTGGCCAAGCTGGCCGATGCCGGAATTCCCCTGGGCAATCAGAGTGTGCTCCTGGCAGGGGTCAATGACTGCCCGAGACTGATCAAGACCCTGAATCAGAAACTGGTTCGCAACCGGGTCCGACCCTATTATCTCTACCAGTGCGATATGTCCGAGGGGCTGACCCATTTCAGAACACCCGTGGGCAAGGGCTACGAGATCATCGAGAGTCTGCGCGGTCATACCAGCGGTTTTGCCGTGCCAACCTACGTGATCGACGCGCCCGGCGGAGGGGGCAAGATTCCGGTCATGCCCAATTACGTGATTTCATGGGGAACCAGAAAGGTGGTTCTGCGCAATTACGAAGGGGTGATCACCACCTACTGCGAACCCGAGCACTACGAGAATCAGGATTGCGACCGCAATTGTGAGGCGTGCAAGCTGCAGCTCAAGGAAGATGACGGTGTGGAACAGTGCATCGGTATCGAGAAGCTGCTTTCCGACTGGGACGATACCCAGAGCCTGACTCCCAGTGAAAACGAACGTATGGACCGGAGATCCGATGATGCCGATGCGGTCTAAGACGGAAAATACCCCCCGGGACAGGATCGAATCCCTGGGGAAGTCCGTGATCCAGCATGGCCGGCTCAGCGACCGGGTCTATCTGATGAAGATCCATTCCAAGGACCGACCCGGCCTTGCCGCTCGGCTCAAGAAACTGGCCCGGGATCGCGGTTACTCCAAGATCTTTGCCAAGGTGCCCGAACCCGCATCCGGAGATTTTCTGGATGCGGGTTTCTCCACCGAGGCCAAGGTTCCCGGAATGTTCCAGGGGGAGACCACGGCACGCTTCATGGGCTATTATCTGGAGAACTGGCGAAAGACCCCGCAGGACAAGGGGCTGGAAGCCGATGTGCTGCGCACGGCCCTTGCGAAACAGGGCCCGGGGGGCGAGCCCGGGGAGCAGCTGTCAGGAAGATGTATTCGGGAACTCACTCGAAGCGATGTGGATCAGATGGCCGCTGTCTATGCACGGGTTTTCGAGTCCTATCCCTTTCCCATCCACGATCCCGCCTATCTGCTCGAGACCATGGACAACGATGTCCGCTACCAGGGAGTTTTCCAGGACGACCGGCTGGTCGCCCTGGCCTCGGCTGAAATAGACGTCCGGGGGGGCAATGCCGAGATGACCGATTTCGCGACCCTGCCCGAATACCGCGGTCAGGGACTTGCCGGGTTGCTTCTTTCCGGACTGGAATCCATGCTCGCTGACACGGGGATCGCAACCGTCTACACCATTGCCCGGGCCATTTCCTTTGGCATGAACATCACCTTTGCCAAAAACGGCTATGAGTACGCCGGGACCCTGGTCAACAATACCCATATAGCCGGCGGCCTGGAGAGCATGAATGTCTGGTACAAACGGCTGCTGTCTGGTGCACAGAGAGAACCGTAACTGAATATAGCGGATAGCTGTCGCTCAGGTTCCGGCAGGGTGGAAGTCTCATGGCCGGCTTACCCCGCTTTGAGTGGCTTGAAACTCCCTTACCGGCCTCGTACCATCAAGCCGTTGCTCGATAACGGCTGGAAGTTTTGGAATAATGTCAGGCAACGGCTTGATGAACGATGCCTGGCTCGGTCAGACAGTCAATCCTCTCAAAGCGGGGTAAGCCGGCCATGAGACAGAATATGTGATGTGCCTGGATGAGAACTTCTTTGCCTTGAAGGGGCTGGAAAACAGGGTTGATCCTCCAGGTTCATGGGGTTAGGTTGCGTGTACTTCAACCTCAACCAACAGGATCATTACATGTTCACTCATGAACAACTTCGCAAATACGCCCGGGTTTTGGTATGGGGACTTACCAAGGCCCGGGTGCATTCGTATGAAAAAGGGGACGTCGTCCTGGTTCGCAGCGACATCGATGGACTGTCCCTGACCCGCCATGTGGTCGAAGAAATTCTGGCCATGGAGTGTCATCCCGTGGTCCGGGTGAATACTGATCCCGGGTGCGAGAAGAGTTTCTTTGACGCGGCCCGGGAGTTCCAGATCGCCTTCAACATCCCCGGAGACAGGGAGCTCTATGAGCGGCTCAACGGTCTGGTCTCCATCATCTCTCCGGCCTCGCTGACCCATCTGAAAGACGTTGATCCCGGCAAGATTTCCCAGGCCGCTGTGGCCAGAAAATATCTGCGGGACATTCTGGACGAGCGCGAGGCCCGCGGCGACTTCGGCTGGACCCTCTGTCTCATGCCCACACCGGCCCTGGCAGAAAATGCAGGACTCGATGAAGCGGAATATGCGGATCAGATCGCCCGGGCCGTCTACTTAAACGATGACGATCCCGTGGCCCGTTGGGAGGAGATCTTCACCCGGGCCGGAAAGGTCAAGGCCTGGCTGAACAGCATGGATGTGGCTTCGTACCATGTCCTTTCCGACCATGTGGACCTGTGGGTCACTCCGGGATCAGAGCGACAGTGGATCGGGGTTTCCGGCCACAATATTCCCAGTTTCGAGCTTTTTTTATCCCCTGATTGGCGGGGCACCAGCGGGGTCTATTATGCGGATCAGCCATCCTTTCGAAGCGGTAATCTGGTCAGGGGGGTGCGCCTGGAATTCAGGGAGGGCGAGGTGGTCTCCATCTCTGCCGAGCAGGGTGAGGACTTCGTGCGCAACCAGCTGAACATGGACCCCGGGGCCAAGCGACTCGGGGAATTCTCCCTGACCGATACCCGATTCTCGTGCATCGATCATTTCATGGCCAACACCCTGTATGACGAAAATTACGGGGGTGTGCGGGGCAATTGTCATGTGGCTGTGGGCGCTTCGTACGCGGACACCTATGCCGGGGATATCGCTACGCTCGACAACGAGCTGAAACAGGAACTCGGATTCAATGATTCTGCCCTGCATTGGGATCTGGTCAATACCGAGGACAAGAAGGTCGTTGCCCATCTGCACGATGGCAGCGAGGTGGTCGTCTATGCGGGCGGCCGGTTCCAGCTGGACGGCTTGTAGGTGCGCGGACCGGATCGTTCTTGATCCCGACAACGCTACGCAAAAAAGGCTGCATGGTTTTCTGGAAACCATGCAGCCTTTTTTGTAGGTTCATTCTGAAGGTATGGTCCGGCAAAATATCACATACAAGGGGGCAGATTCCATATCTGCCCCCTTTCTGCGTAAAAAAATCGATGCATAGATGCTCATCTATCGTGGGAACCGGATGGTGGTTCCCACGCGCGGTGTTGTTGTCTCCCAAAAAGGGCAGATATGGAATCTGCCCCTACGATCTCTTCCCCAGACACCGAGCCAATCGGGCCGTCATCCGATTGATGAGGTCGGCGTACAGGCAGAGGTACAGGAGCAGGGTGAGCAGCCAGAGCATGCCCAGATTGAACCAGAAGGTCGGGATGAGGATCGATCCCACCCGTTTGGTGGCTGCCCCGAAATGGGCTCGGCCCAGGGATGAACTCGGGGGTTTGCAGATGGGACTGCTCAGCTGGACCACATGCCCGTTTTGGACTCGCAGGGACGTGAGGCCCATGCTGCCGAGGACGACATGGGTAACGCTCGTGTTTGTGTGGTTGTTTTTCAAGGCCCTGATCCCGTCTGTTCCCAGCGCTGCCTTGCGGTCTTTTTGTATCTGCTGTTTGGCAGCGAACACATTTGTGCGTTTGGTTCTGAGGTCTTTGGCGGCTGCAAGCACAAAATTTCTGATCGTTTTCTGCTCGTTGCGTCCATACCTCTGGGGATCGAAATCCTGGTCGGTGAGTCCCGAATCCATGCCCAGTCGTGCTTCGAGTTGACGGATTTCGTTGCGGGCGGTGCGCAGGGACTCTTTGTCATTATTTTTTTTGTCGGTGTTACTTGCATTCATGAACGGCCGATCGGCCAGACTCTTGATTTCTTCCAGCCGATAATCCAGGTCGAAGTCGATCTGTCTGAGTTTGCAGTCCAGGTCGAAAAGAGGGGCCATGTACCGGTTGTTGACGTACTGCTCCGTGACCAGGGCCTCGTATCCCCAGCGCGAGGGCATGATCCCGGCGTAGAGGGGGACATAATTGTCTCTGTTTGTTCTGGAACTCAATTCGTTGAAATCAATGACACTGCCGCACAAAAGCATCTGCGGGATGAGCAGGAGAGGGACAAGGATGTAGATGGCCACCACGGATTTGAGTGAAGCGGACACGTTCAATCCCACCAGACATGAGCAGAATCCCGCGCTGAAGAGTACGGCGAATCCGGGGAGGTACATGTTCGGGATATCCAGCAGAGGAAAGCTGACGAGCATGAACCCCAGGACCTGGATGGCGGTCATTCCGGCAAGGAAGGCGCATTTGCCGTTGAGGTATCCGAATCGGCTCAGGCTCAGAAATTGTTCCCGTTTGAGGATTGTGCGATCCCTGACAATCTCTTCGGCGCTCACGCTCAGCCCCATGAAGATGGCTACGATCACGCTCATGAAAAAGAACATGGCGATGTTCACGTTGTCCGCAAAGGGAATCTTCTCACCGGACGAACCTCGACACAGCCAGGCCAGGACCAGGCCGATGAGCGGGGCCTCGAGCATGTTGATGAACATGTATTGCCGGTTGGCCACGCGTGTGAGCAGGTTGCGGGTCAGGAAGATGGTAAATTGTCCCCACAGGCTCGGTCGCCAGAGTCTGCGCGGTGGCGGGGTGGTCTGATCGGTCCTCTCGTGTTCTGGTGCGGCCTGTTTACATCCCAGATAGCGTTGGTGCCATGCTTCGGGGGAGACCAGCCGGTCCCTGGTGAATCGACCCCGCTCGTCCACCCGCTTCATCTCGATGATCTCGAAGATCTGTTCCGGATTCACGTTCCCGCAGGTCGGGCACATGCACTCCTCGGCCCCTGAATGCTGGGCCGCAGTGCGAAAATAGGTGATCGCCTCCATGGGATTGCCGTCGTAGATGGGTCGACCCCCTTTATCCAGAACCCACAGGGAATCGAACATCTGGAAGATCTGGAAGGAGGGCTGGTGGATGACCACGAAGACCAGACACCCGTTGTTGGCCTGTTCCCGGAGCAGACTGATGACGTTCAGGGAATCGGACGAAGAGAGCCCGGACGTGGGCTCGTCGGCAAAGAGAATGGCTGGTTCGCGGATGAGTTCCAAGGCGATGTTCAACCGTTTGCGCTGCCCCCCGCTGATGGTCTTGTCCAGGGAGGAGCCGACCTTGAGATCGCTTGTCTCCACCTGGCCCAGGTCGATGAGGGTTTTCTCCACCCGTTTACCGGTTTCCTCGGGAGAGAGATTGTTCAGGCACAATCGTGCGTTGTAGTACAGGTTCTGGGCAACGGTGAGATCCTCGAAGAGGAGGTCGTCCTGGGGCACATACCCGATTACGCCTTCGAGTTCCGGATCACCCGCGTACAGGTCGCGGCCGTTGATGAGCAGGGTTCCCGAGTCGGGCGGCAGGGTGCCGTTCAAAATGCTCAGCAGGGTGGATTTGCCCGTGCCGCTGCCTCCCATGATTCCGATGAGCTGTCCCGATCCCTGTTTGAAGGAAAAGTGGTGCAGCCCGTTGTCGCTTCCGGGAAACCGGAAATCCAGCTCTTTGCCCTCAAAGACCACGGGTGAGGACTGTTTGCCCAGGTGCAGGACCTTGCTGATATCCGAATAATAGCAGGGCCTCCCCATGCCGTCCCGAAGCAGCCCGCCCTGAGGGAGGACCTGAAAATGTCCGGTGCGGGTCAGACGACCGTTGATGGTCAGGATCCCGCGGGTGGGCATGATCAGCATGGTCCCGGTCTCCCGGATATGCAGAAGGGTCCAGGCAGCGTTGAACGACGGGAGGTTCAGGAAGGTGCAGGCGCACTCGTCCGGGGCAGCTTCTCTGTCCTGGACCAGGAAGGATTGGCCGAGACGGTGATAGGATGAGGGGTGATGGATGAAGTTTGCCAGATCCTGGAGCACGTCCCAGTCCATATCCAGGGCCGACGCCAGAATGGAGGCCGTAGTGGCGTCATCGTCATCCGGCTCGAACAGGGAAAGGATGTTGGCCAGCAGGATGTAGTGTTCTTCCCGGGGCAGATTGCTGCATAGTTCCGTGCAGATGTCCCAGGCCCCCTGCTTACGGGATTGATCGTCCCCCGCCATGGCCATGTCCAGAAAATCGTCGAAGAGGAGAAGATGTTCTTCCCTGTCGTGCAGGCTCAGATGTTCTTCCAGGTAGCGTTCCACCAGTGAGCGGGTGGTCCTGGTTTTTGCATCCCCCCGCATGGACGAGAGCAGGGCGAACAGCCTGAGCACGGCGACGAGCATTGTCTGGGTCATGATGTTCTCCAAGAACAAAGGCCGACAAGTTTCCTTGTCGGCCTTTGTTCATCATTGTGAGCATGATTTCGGCACAGGGCGGGGATCAATCAAAACCGAGGTCGTTGAATTCGTTGTACAGAAGGCGCATCCGTTCCTTGGTCACGAAACGACCGATGGCCTTGACGTGTTCCATGGTCAACCTGCCTTTGTTGGTTTTCAGAAAATCGGCCAGGGATTCGAGCCAACCGACACGTTCGCCCCGTTCCAAAAACATGAATCCGTCTACTGCGTTGGCATAGGCCATGTCGCTTTCAAAAATATTGTACAACCCGAGAACCAGGCCGATGTTGGTCTGGAATTCAGCAAGGATTTTGTTGGTGGCTGCGGGATCGTTCATAAACAGGGCCGATCGCGTGGCGATGTACAGTCCTTCGATCAAACCGCCATATACTGAATCCACGACCACGTCGAAACCATGTTTGTCGGCCATGATCTTTTTGTACTTCGGGGCGTTGGCCGCGTAGGCCTCGATGACCTCGTCGATGTCCACCTTGTCGGGTTCACGCAGCATCCAATTGAGCTCGGGCGGAAACAGGGCGGCTGTTGAAACGATACTTTGCAGATTGGTGGTGTTCAGCAATGTGCCCATGGACTGGATAGCCTTGGCTGCGTCCTGTTTGCGACCAAATGATGCGGCGTACAGGGCGTCAAACTGATAGGCACCGATGAGCAGGTGGACACTCTGGCCGGGACCGAGGTCCGCTGAGAGATTCGGGGGCATCAACAATGATTTCTGGAAGGAGGCCCCGTATTCCTTGAGTGTTTTTGATACATCCATCATGTCCCGGATGTTTTTCTGGGACAGAATCTTCTGAGCCTGATCGATATACACCTGACTGTCGGTACCGGCAAAGGAATGGTTCGCGCCGACAAGTATGAGCAAGACACAAGCAAAGAATAACCGATTGACAATGGGCATTGCGGCCTATCCTCCTGAGGGTTGGATGTGGATGATCTGGATACTGGATCGACAGGAAGGCAGGTCGTTGTGAAGGACTGCACTTCCTTGTTTGTCCTTAGCCACAGGAAGGGATTTTATCAATATGAATCGTCAGACCGGAGCCGATTTTGTTTCATGGCAGGAAAGGAGCGATTCGCTGTGCTGCATAGAGCTTCTGCCCAACCCCCTGGTTACAAAAGTATGGGTGCGGGGTATGAGGGTGGACATACGTTCTATTCATTTTTGAGCCGGGCAACGGTCGCTTCCAGTTTGGAGGCGACCTCGGCCAGGTCGGCAATGGCCTGGGTGGCCTCCTCCATGCTCCTGGCGGTTTCGTCGGCAATCTGTCTGACATCCGTGGTGCTTTGGGTCACCTCTTCGCTGGCTGCAGATTGTTCCTCGGCTGCAGTGGCAATGCTTCGGACCTGTTCGGAGGTCTTGGCAATGATGGAGACGACGTCCTTGATGGAATCAGCCGTTCGCTTGGCAATGGTCACGCTTTCTTCAATGGTGTCTGCAGCCTGCTGCGTGGCATCGACATTCGTCTGGACACCCGCAAGAATGGTATTGATGGATGTATCCACATCCCGGGTGGCCTGCATGGTCTTCTCCGCCAGCTTGCGTACTTCATCGGCCACAACGGCAAACCCACGACCCGCATCTCCGGCTCGTGCCGCCTCGATGGCCGCATTGAGGGCCAACAGATTGGTCTGATCGGCAATGTCGTTGATCACCTCGATGATCTGACCGATGGCTCCGGCATCGTGACCAAGGGTGGTCATGGAGCTGTTCAGGGAGAGGATCTGATCGCGGACGGCATTCATCTTGTCCGCCGACTGCAGGACATCGCGTTCGCCCTGACGGGAGTGTTCCATGCTCGTTTCAGCGGTCAGGGCGGCATCTGAGGCGTTGTGGGCAACCTCCATGACCGAGGCGTTCATCTCTTCCATGGCTGTGGCCGTGTTGATGGTCCGCTCCTGCTGGATGCTCGCTCCCTTGTTGACCTGTTCGATCTGGGCCGAAAGCTGGGTCACGGAACTTGCGAGCTGTTCGGTCATGGTGTGAGCCTCGAGGGCCACCTGATTGATGGCCTGGTTCTGGGCTTCGATGATCCCCTGTTGTTCACGGATCTCCGTGAGGTCGAACCAGGTGGAGACCGCTCCGATGACCTGGTCGTCCAGATCACGGATGGGGGCGGCCGCAATGGAGACGATCAATTCCTTGCCATCCTGTCGGACATGGGTGTTTTCTTTGAGCAGGGTTTTGTTTTCCTTGAGGGCCTGGTCGGCGATGGTCGTTTTGTTCGTGTCATGATGGACCAGTTCGCCACTTGTAAGGCCCAGGACCTCTTCCACTGATTCGGTTCTTCCCAGGATATCGAGCATGTCCTGGTTGACAAAGGTGATTGTATTGTTCCTGTCCACCACGGCGCAGGGAAAATGGAGGCCGTTGAGTACCCCCTGGGCGAATCCGAGACGGTTTTTCAACTGACCGACCATGGTTTTGACCCCTTGGATGGTCAGACCGATGGCATCCTTGGCCTCATAGGATATGGTCGTTTGGAAATTGCCCGAAGCGACCTCCTGCGAGTAGGCGGCCAGCCGATCGAGAGGGCGCACCATGGCCTTGATCAGAAACCACAGGATGAGCACGCCGCTCAAGACAGCCACGAATCCGGTTATCAGGGAACCTGTCACCAGCTGTTGGTCAATGCCCTGAAGCAATGATTCTTCACTGGCAAACGAGGCAATATGCCAATCCCAGGGGGCAAAATAGTCTATTTTGGCCAGTTGGCGTTTTCCCTCGTCGAAATATTCGACAGTCTGGGAAGAGGCCTTTGAGAGCGCCTTGCCCAGAGGCAGTGAGGTGATCGCTTCGCCCTGGAGTTTGGTATCTGGGTGAAAAAGGACGGTGTCTTTGGAGTCAAAGGTGACCACATGGCCGTCACCGACCTGGAGATGATTCAGTCCGGTGCGCAGGGTCGGGGAAAGAATCTTTTCCCCCACAAAGATGACCGCGACAATGGTGTCGTCAAAGTCCAGGAGGGGCTTGTATGCGGTCACATACCAGTCATCGACCACAAAGGCTCGTCCGGTATAGGTTTTTCCCTGCATGACCGTCTGATAAACAGGGCTGGAGGAGGGGATGTATGTTCCCGTGGCCCGCTTTCCGTCAGCTGTTGTGACGTTGGTGGAGATGCGCAGCAATTTGTCCGGCAGGACCTGGAAGATGGTGGCAACCGCTCCGGTGGCATCCTTGATTCTATCCACCAGCTCAGTGCTTCTATTCAGACTGATCGCGGAGATTCGCAGGGTGGGGATCGTGATCTCTTCTTGATGGTTGGTCTGCTGGTTGGTTATGGTCATCGGTGCTGAGGACATTTCGTCCACAGAGAGATAGCCCATGTCGGTGATCGATTTTTCAAACAGGTTCAGATTGATTTTCAGCTTATCACCAATGCTCTCATTCTGCATGGCCAGGATGTCTCTGACCGAAGCACTGTTGTTTGCCAGGTCGGTTTCGACCAGGGCGGTCAGACTCTTTTTGACCTGGAAGTGAGAGACAGCACCCATGGTGGCGACGATAAGGGCGATCAAAAAAGCAAAGATCAGGGACAGCTTTGCCTGGAAGGAAAGATTCTTGAGCATACAGGTACCTTGGGATCTACGGGGAAGGAATTCATGCAGAGGGCTGCATCTACATGGTGGTTGGCCCGGAAGCAAACGGGTTCAAAAAAACATGGTAACTATTCAGGTCAAAATTTATCAGACGCAACAGACTGCAATGTAATGTTAAATTTGAGTGCCAGCCCGTAAATTTTAGAGATTTAAGGATTTCAGAAATTTTAGAAATTAAGGACCTGCACGCTAACCGCCTGTAATTTCTTAAATCTCTTAAATTTCTGAAATTTACAATTCTGATTCCCGGGAAATGCACCTGAATCTGAATAGTTACAAAACATGAAACATGCCAAACTAAATAAGGACCTAAGCATCAAGCTTAAGTCCTTATTGAGGTGCCACTGTAATGGTGCCGAGGGACAGAATCGAACTGCCGACACGGGGATTTTCAGTCCCCTGCTCTACCGACTGAGCTACCTCGGCACCGCGAACAACAGGAACGGTGTTTATAGAAACCCCTGAGCGTTTGCAAGTACTTTTTTTGGGGGAATGAAATTTTCGTCTTGTGGGATCACTTCTCCCTGTCGAGAATGCGTGTGGTCCACACATACAGACCGCCCGCAGCAAGCATGAACAGGATGCTCATGAGCCAGGAACTGTCGCTGAACAAGAGATTGTAAAGGCCCAGGATGGCCATGAGTCCGCAGGCTCCGGCCAGAACATATTTGATGATTTGGTGTTCACTCATGCATGTCACTCCTTGTCGCTCTGGGTGGAAGAAAGTGAGGTTTCAATGGCTGTGAGTCGTGTCTCCATCATATCCAGGAGATGTTTGGAATAAATCATGGAATTGTGGGTATTTCGGGCTGTCTGCCGGGAATATTTCCAGATGAAAAACGGGGCGATTACCAGACAAAGGAAGACCAGGGTTCCCATGACCCCAAGGAGAAACCAGAATAGGGCAAACCAGCTCCAGGTCCCGCCCGGAAAAAAGAGAGTTTCCAGCATATGCACATAGTCCGGTTCATGGTCAAAAAAAGAAAGCGATCTCTACCAATGGGCCCTTCAAGAATCAATAGCCGGAATGCGGGCCGGAACCCTCGGGACTGCCGGACCGCGCTCAGAATGGTCTATTCAGAAGGGGGTTTCGGTGAAGGGGATGCTCCCTGGCGTGCCAATCCGCTGACGGCATTGAGCAGGTCAAAGGGAATGGGCAGGATGGTGGAGGAATGGCTCTCGGCAGCCATTTCCCGCATGGTCTGGAGATATCGCAGTTGCAGTGCCTGGGGATTGGCGCTGATGATCTCGGCGGCCTGGGCGAGTTTGTCTGCGGCCTGGAATTCACCCTCGGCATTGATCACCTTGGCCCGTCGTTCACGCTCGGCCTCGGCCTGTTTGGCCATGGCCCGCTGCATCTCCTGGGGCAGATCGATGTACTTGAGCTCCACCGAGGTGACCTTGATCCCCCAGGCATCGGTCTGCTCATCCAGAATGATCTGGATCTTGGAGTTGATGGCATCCCGGTGGGCAAGAATCTCGTCCAGTTCCGCTGCGCCGCAGACGCTTCGCAAGGTTGTCTGGGCCAGCTGGGATGTGGCGAAGTGGAAATCCTCCACCTCCAGAACGGCCTTCTGGGGGTCGACCACCCGATAGTAGATGACCGCGTTGACCTTGATACTCACGTTGTCCTGGGTGATCACGTCCTGATGGGGGACGTCCAGGGTGACGATACGCAGACTCATCCGGACCATGCGATCGATGACCGGGATGAGGATGATCAATCCCGGTCCCTTGGACTGGATGACCCGGCCGAGTCTGAAAATGACCCCCCGTTCATATTCGTTGAGTACCTTGAGGGCGGCGAACAAAAAGAGAACGACAATGACAAGGATCGGAGCGAGGGTGATCATGATGGACCTCCATAGAGTGGGTGTCTTACGGAAAGTGTTCTAGTTCGGAGTTGGACTCTCAATATATCGACGGTACGTCGATTGTTCAGCTTGCTGCTGATTGGGGCGCAACCTCCAGGACCAGGTTTTCGGCCCGGGTGACCACGACCGTGTCTCCCCGCGCAAGGGAGATTGGTGTGTTGGTTCGAGCGGACCATTGTTCTCCTCTGATTCTCACCTGACCCTGGGTGCCATCCCATGCAAGGATTTTTCCCGACTGGCCCACAAGGGCTGCAAGGCCCATGGCCCTGGGGCGGGTGTGGGCCTTGGCCACCAGGAAGATGACGGCCACGACCAGCACGCAAATCCCCCCGATGGAGGCGATGATGATCCGAAGAGGAAGGGAGGTCAGTCCGTATTCGAAATCGAAAAGAATCAGGGAGCCGACCACCAGAGAGGCGATCCCGGCAATGGTCAGCAGCCCGTAACTGACCACCTTGATCTCGACGATGAACAGAATCAGCCCCAGAAGAATGAGCAGCACCCCGGCCGGAGTGGTCGGCAGAATGGACAGGGCGTACATGCCCAAGAGCAGGCAAAGGGTTCCAAAGACTCCCGGAAAGATGGCCCCTGGATTGGAAAGCTCGAAGAAGAGCCCGGCAATGCCCCCGAGAAACAAAAGATAGGCGATGGTCGGATCGAGCAGCCAGGCAAGGAGTTTGTATGTGAGACCCGGCTCAAAGGGTGTCACCCTGATCTGGGAGCCGTTGAAGGAGAGGGTATCCTGTCCCCGCTCGAGTCCCCTGGCACCAAGCTGATCCAGGAAATCTCCAATGGTTGGTGCCAAAAATTCCACCACCCGTTGCTGGACGGCCTCTTCGGCCGTGATGCTCGCGCTCTCGGTGATCGCCTTTTCGTACCAGTCCATGTTCCGTTTCCTGGCCGTGACCACCCCCCGCAGCAGGCTGATGATATCGTTCTGGATTTTTTTGGCCATGGTCTCGGAAACATCCTTGCCGGTCATACTCACCGGGCTCGCTGCCCCGATGGATGTTTGCGGGGCCATTCCGGCATAATCCGAGGCCGCGACCAGAAAGACACCGGCCGAGGCGGCTCTGGCCCCGGCCGGCCCCACCCAGACGGCCACGGGAACAGGGGCATTCAGGATAGAGGTAACCATGGCCCGCATGGAGGTTCCCAGCCCGCCGGGGGTATTCAGACGGATGAGCACGAAATCCGCAGCCATGGACCTGCCCTGTTCCAAGAAATTATCCAGAAGCTCCTCCTGGGCAGGCCCGATGGAGGACTCCATCTCAAGATAGAGACAGGAAAATTCGGGAAGGGGTGCGGCCGGAATCGCAGCCGGGCGATACCACAATCCCACGAACAGGCAGACAACAGCCAGTAATTTGCAAGGAAGACAGACCATGATAAACCTCCGGCGAGATCACTCTGGGCAGATGAACATACATGATGGTGAACGCGAGATAGCTCCCACTCTACCCGTCTCGTGGCATGAGGGCAAGAAAAAGGCGGCAAAAAGGGGGCTAGATCAATGCAAAGTCGCTTGGAATATTATGGCTGGTTTGCCCTGTTTGGGGCGATTTGACTGTCTGACCGAGCCGGGCATCGTTCATCAAGTCGTTACCGGGCATCTTACCGGAACGGTTTGTTTGTATTGAACAACGGCTCGATGGTACGAGGCCCGCGAGTGAGTTTCAAACCGCCCCAAACAGGGCAAACCAGCCACGGGAACACATCAGCCCTGAGGGCTACATGGGCATGGGGGAATAGCCCTTGAGAATTTTCCAGGCAATGTTCTTGAGTTCGCGGTTGTCCGGGAGCATGGCGTTTAACGAGGGCAAAAACTGGATCATGGCCGAAGTGTGGGGGGAGGCTGCCCGCTGTAAGGATGCCGGATTCTTGTCTGGAGCCAGAAGGCTGCATCCCTGTTCTCCAAAGCAGAATATGTATACCGGGGTGACGGTTCTCACCCCAAAGGTGAAGAGATCAAGGTCAGCAATCACCTCCCCCTGCTCCAGACGGGAGAGGGGCCAGAAAACAGAAGAGCCGCTGGGCCAGGCCAGGGCCAGGCGCATCTTCTTGACCAGGTTCTGCCGGGCCGTGTTGGGTGATTCTCCCAGATCAACAGGGAGATCCCAATAGGTCCACAGAGAAAAGGCCGGGACAGTCAACCGGGAAAAATAGGTCTGCAGGGACGGCGGCAGCTTGGGCATCTTTCCTGAGGGAGCATCGTGTGGGTGGGACGTTTGTTGCTTGCCGGACACCCCTTGGGTGGAACCGTGTGCGGGTGGGGAAGCAGCTGAGGGGCGAGTTGTTTTGGAGCGGACTGGCTGCAAATCGGGCTTGGCGGGCCTTGTGGATTCTGGGGCAGGTTTTCGGGGAGGGGGTGTTGCGCGGTTCGTTGTGACCGCCGTCTTCATGGCCGATGTGACCGTTTCCGGATCGGACAGAATGGCGTGCAGGCCGTTGGTATGCCACAAACGCATATGAAGGGGCAGGTCGATTGCATTCAGATCCAATCCCAGATCCTCCAGGCGATTTCGGTTTTGGAGCGGTTGTGTATGTGCTCGGTTTTTCCGGATGCGTCCACAAGAAGCACGGAGTTGTCCCACAGGGCAAATCCGCTCTGGTCCGTGTCGATACGGTTGGCAACGATCAGGTCCAGATGCTTGGCTTTGAGTTTGGCCTGGGCAACGGGTTGTAGATCCGGCACGGCCTCGGCAGCAAATCCGATCAACCGCTGGGAGGGACGTTTCTGTTCACCCATGGTCTTGAGGATGTCCGGGTTGGGGGTAAAATCTACCTGCAGGCCTTCAGGACACTCGTTTTTTTTGAGCTTGCCCCCGGGATGAGGGACCGGGGAAAAATCAGCCACAGCAGCTGAACAGCATCCGATGTCCATGTCCGGCCAGAGGTCCATACAGGCGGTGAACATCTCCCGGGCGGTCTGCACGCCGATCGTCTTTATCCCTGCGGGGAAATTCAGGTCAACCGGTCCATGGACAACCGTGACATTTGCGCCGCGCAGCCATGCGGCCACGGCCAGAGACCAGCCCATCTTTCCCGAAGAGGGGTTGCTCCAGAACCGGACCTTGTCGAAATGTTCCCGTGTCGGCCCGAGGGTAATCAGAATGGTGCGTCCGTCCAGATCGTGGGGAACCAGGGTTTTGAGAACCGCCTGGTAGATGTCTTCTGTCTCGGCCAACCGCCCCTGTCCCGAATCTCCACATGCCACATCGCCCGAGCAGGGTGAAACCCCGATGTTCCCCCGGGACAAGAGGGTCTCCCAGTTGGTTTGGGTGGCTGGATGATGCCACATCCTGGGATTCATGCACGGGGCGATGATCAGCGGCCCTGCAAAGGCGAGGGTCTGGGAGGAAAGCATGTCGTCCGCCAATCCCCGGGCCAGCTTGGCCAGGGTGTTGGCGGTTGCCGGGGCGATGACCATGGCCCCGGCGGATTGCCCGGGTTCGAGATGGGCGTAGGGTGCCAGGGGATCGTCAAAGAGCGGGCCGTATACCGGGTCGGCCCCCAGGGAGGTGAAAGAAAGCGGTGTGATGAACCTGGAGGCAGCATGTGTCAGTGTGGCCCCGGCGCTCAGGCCGGATTTCAGAAACAGCCTGAGCAGGTCCAGTCCTTTGTACGCGGCTACACTCCCGGTCACTCCAAGGTGGACCCGTTTGCCGGAAAATATCGGAAGGGGAAGAGGGATCATGGTCTATTCGGACAGGTTCCGTTCCATGCTCCCCGAGGTCGGGGCCTTTCTCTCATTGACCCAGATCTGCAGTCCGGTTTTGAAGGAGCCGTCAGTGATGGAGATGATGCAGTCCTTGTTCGGCTTCTCGAACCCGATGATATACCGGCCGTATTTGAAGGAGCTGGTGGCATGCCATCCATCCTTGGGCATGGAATTGACAAAGAAATCGAACAGGGAAACCGCTTCCACCCGACCTTCGAAGAACATCATTCCCGCCTTGAGATTGGGGCTTTCAAAGACCAGCGATTTTTTGCTGTCGATTTCCATCTCCCTGGGAACAAGCACATCGTCGAAGTCATAGTACGAATCGACATCTTCCGGATTCACGGCCTGTGATTCAGGGGGCGTTGCCGGATTCTGGGTCGTCTTGCTGGTTCCATCCATGCTGGAACAGGCCGTACAAAGACCCATGACCATAATCAGGGAGAGAAGAATCTTTTTCATGAACACACCTTCCTTGCTAGATGAATAATTTATGCGGGATAACCTGCTGGCGACGCTGACAATAAAAACAAACGAGAAAAGAAAACCATTCTTCTCCGGGATGTCAAGGAGAAGAGGGGGGAGATACTTCCTTCCCCTGGTCTGAAAAGAGAAACTGTACCACAGAGCGCGGGATCAGCCATGACGGCTCAAGGCAAGGGCCAGGGCGGTTGTCAGCTTGATCTGTTCCCTGTTTCCCTTGCGCACGTTCTGGGCCAGAAGGCGCCCCAGATTGGTCAAAATCAGGACCCCGATTCGTGGGTGGTTGGCCAGCAGGGAAAAGAAGGCCTCCCTGGTGGTTTTCAGAAATTTCGCAGATTCCACGGTTTCCACTGAAGCGGATCTGACGTCCCTGTCCAGCAGGGCCATCTCACCGAAAAAGGGAAACTGGCTGTTGTCCATGGTCGCCAGGACCTTGCGGGAATTCTGCAAACCAGGGATAGGAATGGCCACCTCCGCCAGGAGCATGGATTTGGTCACCCTGACCCTGCCTTTGACCAGGATGAACATTTCATCGCCCTCGGTTCCCTCGGCAATGACTACCTGCCCTTTGTCAAAAGAGACCGCGGTGAACAGGGCTCGGACGACATCGATGTCGGTGTGGGCCAGTCCGGAAAAAAGCGGAATGCCGGTCCAGTCGATGTTCATGCGGTCCCTCCGGCCTGTAGAAACATGATCGCGTCGAAACCGGCAAGGGATTGTTCATCCTTTGGATTGACGCACATCCGTGGGTTTTGTTTGCCCAGATTGGTACTCTGTCCGGTGGAAGAGAAGAGTTCCAGGATGAAATGGTCCAGGGCGGACTCCTGATCCAGAATATCCTGCAGGGACATGTGCTTGCTGACCTGGAACAGGGCCATGGGCAGGATACCCTCCTCCCTGCGCACGTTGGCCAGAAAGGTCCCCCAGTTCATCTGTTTTTCATGATGTCGCAAGGGGCGGCATCCAAGCATTCCCGTGTCGGCGGAGCCCGTCAACCGCTGAAAAAAATGATAAAACGCCGGGGTGCTGCCCATCAGCCCGAGAAGTTTGCCGGCCAGTTCCCCTCGGGCAATGACTTCGTCGACACCGGTGCGCAGGAGATATTCCCGATTTTCCGAAAGCATGACCTCGGCATAGATGGGAACCTTGGGCGCCAGGCTGCGCATGGTCAGGGCCGCGTAGATATTCTGCTGGTCGGCCTCTGCCGGATCGAGGTTTTCCGGGCAGAGAATGAAGATGACCCGGGCCTTGTCCGGTGCGGCTCGCGTGGCCACGGCCTCGTTGGCGCAGGTTCCGGCCACGAATTGAACGTCCATGTCAATTTTGTGGGCCAGCTCGTCGCGCTGTTCCGGGAGAAGGGTATTGACCAGCACCAGGCCGCTGGTTCCCTCCTCCCGATGATCCTGCAGGGTTTTGACCAGGTTGTAGCCATGGGTGTTCCAGCCGACAATGATCACATGTCCTGAAAGTTTCACCTTGAGAAGTCCTTTGCGTTTCTTGGTGTGCCGTTCCACGAGCAGAGAGGCCAGGTTGCCGGTCAGGGTGGAGACGAGTCCGATGCCCGAGAGCATGACCAAAAGACCCAGCAGTCTGCCTGGGATGGACATGGGAACAATGTCCCCATACCCCACGGTGGAGATGGTCACCACCGACCACCACAGGGCCTCGAACATGCTCCGGTTGCCCTCTCCCTCGAACTCAATGCAATAGAACAGGGTCGAGCTCAGGGTCAACAGCAGTCCGGTGGCCAGGATCAGTTTGGTCAGGGGGGATTTAAGCCAGTTCCTGCTCTTTTTCATCGTTCTCGATGCTTTGTTGGATTGTGACCAATTCCTCGAACCGGATGTCCGCGCCAAGAACGGCCTGAATCTCGTCATCCCCATCGCTGACCGGTGTGGATACGGTCAAACAGAGTTTGCCTGAAAGATAGGAACGGTAGAAATCCGTAACGCAGAACTTGCCGCTGCTCATGGGGGCCATGAACCAGTCCCGACCGGAAAAATCGTGGGTGGAGCCGAGTTTGTTTCTGTAGATCTCCTTGTCCTCGGGATGAGAGACCTCCCAGGCTATGGGGAAGCCTTTGGTATCGATGAGATAGATATACTGGATAAAGGGATATTCTTCCAGGAAGGCCGCCATGCTGGCAGAGGCCGAATCCTTTTCAAGGGATGTGATGTCCGGGCTCTTGGCGAGCTTGGAAATGATCTTGGTGGAGATGGTCTGGGCCAGGTCCTTGAGCTTGTCAAAGCTCGAGGAGAACAATTCGGGCATGAACCGGGCCACGATGGCGTGCATCTCGTCATAGGAAAACCGGGTTGTCCGCCCCCGTGCATAGGACTCCATGATCCGTTTGTAGATCTTGCCGACGGCGGGATGGCGCTTGTCCACCTTGTTGGACCCGGCCAGGTTCAGAGCCGTGTTGATCCAATAGGCGATCCCGGCCTTGCCCGACTTGTCGGTGATGGTGATGGGAACGGGCTTGTTCAGGATGTGCTTGGTATCGAAAATATTGTAGATCTCTTCGTTCTTGAGCAGCCCGTCCACGTGGATACCCGCGCTGGTGGTGTTGAAATCCCGGCCCACAAAGGGATAATTGTGGGGGATGCGGTAATCGAGTTCCCGTGAAAAATAGGATCCGATTTCGGAGATGGTCTGGGTGATGGCTGCGTCATCCTCCCCTGTCAGAGAAATGTATTCGATAACCAATGCCTCGATGGCGGCATTCCCGGTGCGTTCGCCAAAGCCGAGCAAGGTCCCGTTGGCGCCGGAGCATCCGTAAATCCATGCGGTGGCTGTGTTGATGAGTGCTTTGTGGAAGTCGTTGTGCCCGTGCCATTCCAGCCATTCGCCAGGAACAGAGGCCTCGTCGGTGAATGCCCTGACGATCTTGCCCACGCTGCGCGGCAATGCGGCTCCCGGATAGGGAACCCCAAAACCCATGGTGTCGCATAAACGGATTTTTATCGGGATGGAACTTTGCCGGGACAGGTCCATGAGTTTCCGGGCAAAGGGGATGCAAAAGCCAAAGATGTCTGCCCGAGTGATGTCTTCGAAATGACAGCGAGGAGCTATGCCGTATTCCAGGGCCTTCTCGACCACCTTGAGATAGTCCTCCATGGCCGTCTTTCGGTCTTTGCCCAGTTTCATGTAGATGTGATAATCCGAGACCGAGGTGAGCATTCCGGTTTCTTTGATACCCATGCTCTTGACCAGTTTGAGATCCTCGGCGTTCGCGCGAATCCAGGCGGTGACCTCGGGAAAACGATAGTCCTTGGATTGACAGAGTTCCACCGCGCGCTTGTCCTTGTCCGAATAGAGAAAGAACTCGCTCTGCCTGATCAGACCGCTGTGCCCGCCCAGTCTGTGCAGGAGGTCGAATATGTCGCCGATCTGTTTAACCGTGTACGGGGGACGGGCCTGCTGACCGTCCCGAAAGGTTGTGTCGGTGATGAACAATTCCTCGGGGAACCGGGGAAGGACGAAACTGTCGTCAAAGGGAGTCCTCCCGATTTTTTTGTACGGGTAGATGGAGCGGTAGAGCTCGGGATTTTCAATGTTGATCAGCTCATGATCCAACCGAGCCGGATTGAAGTGGAGTCCGTTTTTTTGCATTGTCATTCCAGGCTGTTGAGGTTGCAGCGTTTAGTTGCGAGGCATTCGCCGGCAAAAGCATCAGGAAAAGAAAGCGACTCGTTTTGCTATCTCGTTCGCGTACGATCGGAAGGGATGGCTCTCGGCGAACAACCCGGGTGAACGGGTTGAAACTGAATCTGGATACGCTCGGGCCCGGCGGCGGAAGCCGGGAGAGGATGGAAGAGCATGTGTATCGAAAAGGCATCTGCCTGCTGAGCCCGGGGGTGCAGGTATTCTACCCGGAACTCTTTGTAAGGCATTGAGCGTGCAGTCCTGAAGGGTTCTCGAGATAACCGGAACAAGTTAAAAAGCGCCTCTGCCGGTCGGGCAAAGGCGCTTAGATCATTGCTTGTCGTTGTGCCTAGAAGCCCCAACCGAGTTCAGCCCGTAGATTGGCCGGAAGATTGGCGTCCTGCGGGGCGATGAAGGGCTTGGGAGCACCGGCCTGCTGGCGGCTTGCAGTCAATTCGTCCAGATTGAAATCCCTGGGGATGGAGAAAACCTGATCGGGATAGATGAGATCGGGGTTATTGATTTTGTCCCGATTGGCCTTGTAGATCAGGGGCCACATAAAGGGGTCATTGTAAATCTGCCTGAACTCGGCGATCCACCACAAACAGTCTCCCTTGGCAACCTGGTACTGAGTCGGTAACTGGGCATAGTCCTTTTCGTAAATCTCCATGGGGGTAGGCTCGGGGACCGGAGTGGGAGCGACGACGATCTCTTCTGTTTCTTCGATCACCACCTCTTCAACGACCTGTTCCTGCTGCTGCGTCTGGGGTTCTGGACATGACACCTTGGTCTTCTTGGAACAGCCGAAGCTGAGAAGAAGAGCGCACATGAAAATGAGTCCGATCAGGCGTTTCATAAAAATGTTCCTCCTTTATGGATGTTGATGCCGTATGAATGAGTGCAGACATGTGTAAAAGAGTATGCTCTCTAGAAGAATTTCTAGCATGTATTTCTCAGGCTTGCAAGGATGAGCTCGATTCCCTGATCAGGTTTTTCCCAGCCTCCAAGGCATGTCTGGCCTCTCGGTGCCAGCCACCCTGTTCCAGGCTGCGGGCTGCCAAAACGAACAATTGATCCCGGGAATCATTATAAATGGCGCGAATGAGGCTGTCATATCCACTTTTAAAGATGAGACGGACCAGATCATTCTGATCATAGATAAAACGGGCCAGGAGGGCATTGTCACGATGTGCCGGCAGATAGAGGGTCAGCATCCTGCGGCAGTGAAAAAGCAGGAACCTGACCCGTTTGATCTCTCGGTCGATGCTTTCCCGGGTCTGCTCGATGAGGGTGTACAATTCCTTGCCGATAAGGACTTCTTCGGGATCGAGAGCCTCCTTGGGAGGCAGCGATTCGAACCAGGGCTTGTATCGTCTGCGCTGATAGCTGTCTTCCATGAGTTTCATGCATTCGTGGAAGATATATCCGATGGCCCAGTCGAGATATTGGGCAATGATGGCATCCGGGGGTTCGTTTCTAAAAAGGATGTGGGCAGTATCCTTAAGCCGCCAGAGCTGGCCTTTATTCGTTCGTGCTCCCAGAAGATCCTTGAAAAAAGTGAACCGAGTGAACCCGTTGGAGTCATAGTGCCTGAACTCGTTTTCGAGCTGGACGCTCACCAGGCAGAAATCCCTGAGCACATCCCTGACGAATTCGTCCTGTTTTTGTTTGATCCATGACTTGGACATGAGAAACGCCTCTATGACAGTGTTGTGACTCCGTGGTTGTCCTTGAAAAAGGATCATCGTCAATAATATCTCAAGATTTGAATTCTCTCTCCGGAGAGCCCCGGGTTGTCAAGCCGATTTCTCGAACGCATGGATTTTTTGTTGGAATTCGAGGCCACAAAGAGAAGGGTGATTCGCAAAATTATGCTTGAACACTCCATTAATATCATCTAATCTTTGTTTAAACCAGACCAGATTTTCAGGAGAGGATTCGACATTGTCTGACAAGCTATGTCGGTGTGAAGCTGGTTGAGTCGTAACGGTTCAGGTCGAGGGTTGGCTGTTCGAACAGTCTGATATGTAAACCAGATGTGAGTAATATCAGTCAATGTCAGCGTTTTGGATTTTTGGGAAACCCACCTGAATAGTCACGGTGAGTCAAACATGACAACCAGGTTGAATGACAGGCCAGGATTGCGGCCAAACACAGGAGGACTGCAATGAAACAGGTTTTACAGGTATGTGTGATGGTTTTTTGTATGTTTTTCATGGCCGGGACTCTTATGGCCGCTGACCTTCCCAGGGTGATGTTTTTATCCGAGGATGCCGACCGCGATTCCATCCCCAGGCATTCACGGGTTCATGACCGGGTTCTGAACGCCATGGTCAACGAGATGTTGAGCGAAGGATTTGATGTCAAGGACGAAACCGCCATGACCCTGGATACCCACATTCAGGGACGTCAGCGTCGGACCGATGCCGAACTCATCAGCATTGCCAAGGATGCCGGTATGGACGTGGCGGTCATCTTTACCATCTACCCGGACGTCAAGGAAAGTTACAGCACGGTCAAGGCCTCGGCCCGGGTCATGGGACGGATGCTCGATGTCTATTCAGGATCGCGCATGGGCAATTTCGAACTTGAACCCCAGCAGTACCAGCCCCTGGCCAAACCCTATTCCCGCAACGATGTCATCGAAGGTGTGGGCAAGATCGCCAAGCTCGTGGGCCGTGACGTGGGCGCTGAAC
The DNA here is from genome assembly GCF_053851535.1 of Desulfoplanes sp. PS50. Lineage (NCBI taxonomy): Bacteria > Pseudomonadati > Thermodesulfobacteriota > Desulfovibrionia > Desulfovibrionales > Desulfoplanaceae > Desulfoplanes > Desulfoplanes sp. PS50. The sequence continues at coordinate 43,433 of NZ_JBSPZA010000008.1, forward strand.
TTGCGCAGCGGCTCTCCGGCTACGTGGATCAGCCGGGCGGTCAGCTCCTCGAATGGACCTTGATTTTTGATGGCTTCACTGCCGACGACATGATGAATATGGAAGATTATCTGGTCATTTTTTCCGGTTATGACAGTCACCGGCCCAAGAAGAATGCCCTGAACACCTCCACGCATCACGAGTATCTGTACAAATCGTCCATTGATTCCGCCAAACTGAAGAGGAATTTCAACAAGGCCCTGAACAAGATGAACATGAACGGCCGGGTCTACATTTCCGGCAACGAGGTCAAGGTGGTCAAATCGGCCAAGGTTCGTCAGCGCCGGGTCAAGGAACAAAGCGAGTGGTAGGAAGCAGGTAGCCGGTTACTTACCGGGGAAAGGGCAACCGCCAAAGAGGGGATTGCCCTTTCCCGTTCATAGCCTGAATTCACCGGGGTGGTCGGCTCCGGTCATAGCCCTTGTGCACACTCTGTGTACACTTTTCATCTCTCTACCAGGCAGGTGATCATGAACAGCAACAAATGGAGCATGGGCCTGTGCGCGGCCATGGTGTGGATGTCGATTTTTCTTCTTCCGGTTTTCGCTCGTGCCGTCCAGGTTCAGGGAATGGGCGTGGACAGGGATCATGCCCTGACCAACGCCCTGCAGGTGGCCGTTGAGCAGGTTGTCGGAGTGACCGTGAAGAGCAGTACCGATGTGGTCGATTTCCAGGTCATCAAGGATGAAATCGTTACCCACTCCAAGGGATACGTAAAGAGCTACAAGATCATCGAGGAAATCAAAGAGGCCGATGGGGGATTCCGGCTGACCGTGGACGCCCAGGTGGATGCCGGACAGATCGAGACCCATGCACAGACCCTGGAAATCCTGATGAAGATGGCCGGGCACCCCAGAATTCTGGTCTTTGGGGAAGACAGTGACATCAATGCCGTGCCGTCGGGTACCGAGATCTTCGATCCCCTGGTGGCGTCCGTATCAGAGGTGTTCAGGGACAAGTTCCGGTTCGAGGTCGTAGACTGGCCGCTCATGCGTGCCCGGTTCAAGGATCTGCCCGGGAAATTGGACAAGGACGTGGCCATTGCCAATCGTTCCCGGCTGCAGGCGGATTATTATGTCTCTGTGGAACTGGAAATGATTCCGGACATGGTTGCAAAGTCGGCCGGGCTGAATCTGGACCTCAAGGGCGTGCGCATTTCGGACGGGCATCTTTTGGGACAGTCCACCCGAGATGTCGGTTCGATTTCCCTTGCCGGCCTGAAGCAGGCCCAGCAATACCGCAGGGCCGTGTCCACCGCCTCTGAAGATGTTTTTATCGCAGCAGCCGATGTGGCCACCGCCCTGGTCAAGGAACTCCAATCCGAGGTGGATAGGGGGACAGGGTTCCGATATACGCTCGGATTTTTTGATTTTCCGGACACGGACCTCCTCGAGCGGGAAGTCGCTGCCTTGAACGGCTATGTCCGCCATGAGGTGGACAAGGTTGATGCTGTCAATTTCAAGATCAGCTATTGGTCCAATCTGCAGGGATCGGCACTGGCCCAGGCTATCGGGGACGTGATGCACAAGCACGGCTACAAGGTGCTCTTCAAGCAGGATGGGCGGACGTTGAAATTCAAATGGGAAAATCCAGAGGGATTCTGATGAGCGAGCATGTGGTTGCGTATATGAAATGGTCGCTGGGAGGGCTTCTTTGCTGTCTGTTCCTCGCTACAGGATGTGTCCAGAAGAAGCTGACTCCCAATGCCACCCTTTCTTTTGATATTCCGTCAAAGATTTCGGTGATCAAGAAGGGGTCGCGGGTCAGGATATTTACTACCGGAAATATGGGCAGTCAGACCAGCGCCTTTGTCCGGGATCTGACCAAAACCCTGAACGAGGCGGGCTGGTTCACCGTCGTCACCAGCAAGCCTTTTGATTATGCCATGAACATCAATACGTTCAAGGGCTACCGCCGAGACGGCCGCAACGAGATTCCCTACAATGTCAAGGTGACCAAGAAATCCCAAACCGACAAGAGCGGAAGTGGTCGAGAGGTGATGGTGACTGAAAAACGACATTCCGCCATTGGGGCATACGTGGCCTCGGTTTCCATTTACGAGGCCAGAACCCTTGAACCCATGGCCTATTTTAACAGTGTGGCCGCCCAGGGGGTCTGGGAGGACGAGACCAAACCTCTGCCCGCTGCCGGAGCACTGGAAAAGAAGCTGGCCGATCAGATCGTCAAGCAGATGCGCAACCTGCTGAGAACCGAGCACCGTCAGGTGGGAGTAGTCCTTCCTGGCGAAGGGGACCAGTCGGTCAAGGATTTTCTCCTTCAGGGCAAGATCAGCGCTGCGGCCAAGAGAGCTGCTTCTCTGGTGCCCGGCACCCCCCTGGCCGATCTGAATCCCGGTTTATATGAGAAATGGGCCGATGCCGCTGCCGAGGCCCGCAAGCAGGGGAATACGCAGGCTGTCGAGCGGGACATGGAGACGGACCTGAACAACTTGTATCTTCTGTTCATGGCCAAGGAGGCCTCCGGGGTGACCGAGTCCCGGTTGCGGGAGGTTCATGACGGCTACGCAGGGATTTTGGCCCTGACCGAGAATCAGGAACTGATCGAAGCCTGTGCCCACTCCCTGAATCGTGTGGAGCAGAACGCGAGACGTCTCAATGTCAATCTGAGCCCGGAATGATCCATGTCCAGAGACCACTGCAAATCATCCATAGAAACCAGGAAGGATAGATTCATGAAATCGAATGTGCGCCCCGGCCTTGTCATCACGGCCGTGCTGATTTGCCTGGGTTTGATCGGGGGGTGTCAGCAGGCCCAGAAGCGGAGTCTAACGGCCAGATATATCGTGCCACCCGAAGTGGTCCGGGACGTGTCGTCCATCCAGAATCTGGCCATAGCGAGGCCGCGCGTCAGTCTGAGCGGAAATTACGGGAAGAGTTCCGAGCTTGCCACGGTGTTTGCCTCTTGTCTGGACCAGCGGTTGACATCGGGAATTTACCAGGAGCGATTTTTCAATGTCCAGGATGAGATTCACGGCAATACTCAGGGGCTGCGAACCCTGGACAAGACGTTTTCCCATGCCCATGGCTACAGCATCAAACCGGCGCAGTTGTCGGATCGGGCGGAGATAAGGACCTGGGCAACTCTTTCCCTGAACAGGTCGACAGGCACGGACCGCATGGTCACCTCCCTGACCTCCATCCCCTATCGCATTGAATACACCGATGACGGGGTTCCCTATTCCGCTCCCAACTATGACGGCAAGCTGGTCAGGGAACAGATCAGTCAGGTGGGCTTTGTCAAGATCGAGGCCAAGGGAGACTTGCGGGTTCAGGTCCGTGATACAAAGGGTCAGTCGATCTATGAAAAAACATTCAAGAATCTGACCTTTGAGAAAAAAATCGGAGGTGACAGTCCGACCGAAGCCCTGCCCACGGTTCTGGAGATAGCCTCTTCCCTGTTCGACGCATCCATCGCCACGGTAATCAAGGATATTTCGCCCCACAATGTGGAGCGGACCCTGTACGTCAACGAAGGGGGCGATCCCACGGCGGTCGCCCTGATCAAGGCCACGGCCTTTTCCGAAGCGTACAAGCGTTTGTGCCAGGTTCTCGACGAAAATGCAGCCGCGTACAAGGGCGAGGCCAGTGAGATCAAAGAGGATTTTGACGAGCAGATCAAAAAGGCCCAAGCCTCCGAGCTCGCTCCGGAAGAGCTCGAGGCCCTGATCAAGAGCCTGCGCATGGAAGAAAAAACCGCACTTCTGGCTGCCGGTCGATTCCGATCTCCGGATTTCGAAAATATGGCCATTGTCTGCGAGGCCATGGGCATCACGGATGAGGCTCTGGATTTTTACGGGCTGGCGGCCGAAGCAGATCCTGAGAACAATGCGGCTGCCTCGGCCCTGGCACGGGTCACCAAGCTCGCCGACAAGGTCGTGACCTTTCAGCATACCATCGATGGCGGGTATGAAGAAGCGGAAAACAAGGAGCGTTAGATGATACGGAGAATCGTGCACACCTTTTTCATTGTCATGATCCTGGCATTTTCAGTGGGTTGTGTTCAGAAGGCCAAGATCTCCGTGCTCCAGCCCGGCGAGCTCAAACTGACCGGGGTGAGCAAGATCGCGCTTCTGGATTTCAACACCATTTCCTCGGGACTGGGACACGGGGCCTTTGCCGCGGACAAGGAAACCTGCCGTTTGGCCCGGCAGACCGTGGCCGATGTCTTTTACCAGGACCCGTTTTTTGCCCTGGTCGATCTTCCTCTGGAACAGCAGATCACGCGGCATGCCGCGGAAAGCAGCCTGAAATCACGGCTCGATGCGGTCATGTACGGCCGGGTCTGGTGGCAGGTTACCGATGAATACCGGAACTACCTGCCGAGCAAGATGCAGCTGACCGCCTGGAAAAATATCCGCTACGTCTGCGGCCATGATAACGACGGTAATCCCATCTATTGCACCAAGAAGGTGACTACCGAGTCCAGGGATGTTTTTTACGAGAAACGGTACCGGGCCAAAAAGGCTACCTTGATGATGGGCCTTTCGGTCTACAGACTGGATCGAAACGGGCATGTGGAAAAGCTTACCCATGTCTTTGAAGTTGCCAGCCGTCCGGCCTTTATCGTCAACGGGGAGTTCTCCGATCGTCTCGAGCTGACCACGGCCAGAAAGGTGGCCGGCAAGATCAGGACCCTGAAGACCGAGGAGGGCGGCTTCATGTCCGGGTTTTCATCATTTATGGGCTCCATGGGTCTGGGAGAGCAAAAAGAGATCAAGGCCGAGCTGGATGCCGCTACGGCTGTCGATGTCTGCACCATGCCGGTGGACCTGGAATCGCAATTGGGCATGTGTGGTGAGATCGGAGCACGACTGCAGAATCTGATCGCGCCTCACCGGGAAGACATCCCCGTGAATGTGGCCGGACAGGACAATAAGACCAAGACGCTCATCTCGGCGGAGGCCTATATGGGGAATGTCAAATATATCGCTCGGACCAAACTGGCCCAGGGATATACTGACATCGCCCTGGATTTCTACGATGTCGATTTGATAGGCGGGGCCGCAAAGGTCATTGCCCGCAATCATCGTGCTCGATACGATGAATCCATCCAGGGAAAGGACCCGGGGAAGGTCAAACCGTATGTGCCCTTGAGCAGGGAAAATCTGCTCGAAGAGGCTGACGACTATCTCGAGGACCATGTCAAGGATCTCTACAATATGGCCCTGTCTCTGGAGGCACTGGGAGATTTCGAACGGGCATTGGAGATCTATCGGTTCACTTTTGACCGGTACGAGAGCAAGGACCAGGATTATGCCGATGGTCTGGGGCGATGTCTTTTGGCTCTGGACATGGCCGATCGGCTGACCGAGGAAGAGATGGCCAAGCTCCATGCCCGGGAAAAGGCTTCGTTTTGAGGGATGTTCGCGTTTCGTTTGGAGTCTGAAATCCTCTCATTTCTCAAATTCACTGTATGTCATCCAAACGTATTCGTGAATATCAGGCTGTTCGAGTAGTTCCTTTGCGAACTGAATGGTTACGATTTTTTTATCACCTATCCATTTTTTGAGGTGCCCATGCAACGCTGTCTGAATCTATTGGTTTGTATCTGCCTGTGCTGCCTGATCCCAACATCTGCCTTTGCCCTGGTCACCGAGGGGGTCGATGTGGAGAGCTCCTCCTCCAGTCGGTTCAAGGCCAAGAAGGAGGTTGAGAAGCGTGCGGGCCAGGAGGCTGTCAGATCCTATGTCCTGCGGGCCAACCCCGGGATCGACGCAAAGAGTCTGGAGACCATCGTTTCCAGCCATGCCGCATTCGTCAAGGGCAAGACCCAGCAGGGATTCTCCTTTGAAGGCGGCAAGGGGATCGGGACCTACAAGGTGACCCTGGACGATGCGGCCATCAACCGGCGTCTGGAGGAGATGGGCGTTGGGGTGCAGTCCGGACAGAATGCCCGGGTGGTCTTCGTGATCATGGAGGAACCTCCGACCAAGGCAAGCATGGATCTCATCCTGGATGTCGAGGCCTCGGACGGGGTCAAGAAGCTCCGGGGACTGGGGCCTTTTGTGACCTTTTATCCGGATTTCCAGCGGGCCATTCGCGACGAAATCACCCGCAAGGCCAACCAGGAGGGGCTCAAGCTGCAATGGCTGGCGCAGACTCCGGGCATGGACAGATACAAGCAGGCCGAGGACGATCCCCTGCTCGGGGTGCATTTTGATTTTGACCGGGAGGATTTTGTCATCGACCGCCGGCTCATGCAGGCGGTCCGGGACCGCTTTGCCGCTGAAAACGGGATTGTCTATCAGTACCGGATCGATTCCCTGTATTTCGATCAGGTCAAGCGGGTCTTGAAGGCCAAACTGTCCATCTCCCTGCTCGATCTGACCACCAACGAGGTCAAGTCGGTGGGTGCTCAGGAGTACGCCACCACCCTGACGGAAAAGGTTCCCTCTATCGCCCTGCGTGACGGGCTGGCCGATGTGGCCGGAAGGGCCGCCTCCCTGCTCATGAACGATGCCAAGAAGGAAGGAAGGCGCATGGCCTCCATGGCCCTGCAGCGACAGAAGCGGGGTGCCGCCCAGCCGGGCAAGGTCAGCGTGAAGCTGGCCTCCAAGCGGACTCTCTACAAACTCAAGACCCAGCTCGGCTCGAGTGTTTCCAGTGCGACCATGCAGGGTAATGTGCTTGTGCTGGATCTTACATCCGGGACCTCGCCCGATGAGTTTGTTTTCGGGGAACTCTATGACATTCTCGAGGGGCTGGGACTCCATATTCCCGAGGACAATGTCCGTATAAGCGGGAATCAGGCCTATATCGAACAGTAGAAACGAGGAAAAGGCCATCCGCTTCCAACGAGGCGGATGGCCTTTTCCTTTTTCACGGATCGACGTATACGGGGAGAACCCCGCAACCAGCAAGATACAGGACATTCATGACGCATTGCGCACAAAAGATCGTCTCTTTTGAAGAGGCTTGTTTGATTCGTTCCGCCCGACCCGGGAAACGGCTCGTGTTCACCAATGGATGCTTCGATATCCTGCACCCCGGCCATGTGGACTATCTGGCCCGGGCCCGGGCTCTCGGGGATTTGCTTGTGGTCGGGCTGAACAGCGATGCCTCGGTTCGCAGGATCAAGGGGGAGACCCGCCCGGTGAATCCGGAAAGGGATCGGGCCCTGGTTCTAGGTGCTCTGACCTGTGTGGACCATGTGGTTATTTTCGAGGAAGACACCCCCTACCAATTGATCTGCACGGTCATGCCGGACATCCTGGTCAAGGGGGGAGACTGGCCCGTGGAAAAAATTGTCGGCCGGGATATTGTCGAGGCCAAGGGAGGGCAGGTGCTGAGCATCCCCTTGCTCCCCGGATATTCCACAACCCGGATCATCGAGCGGATTTGCGCCCTTGGGCAATTAGATTTCAGGAGGGAACCTCGTTCATGAACCCCAGGGCATGGCCGCGTCACGTCTATAGTCTCGCCTTCCTGCTCCCCATCCTCGGCAGACAGGGGGAACTCGGCCAGGAGCAGTCGGAATTTGTGGTCCGCAAGGCCCGGGAACATGCCATTGGCCGGGATGATCCCAAGGGGATGGATTTTCTGATTCGATTGGGGCTTACCAGGGCACAGCCCCCTTCTTCCGGTCCGGATCGTCGTCTTGACGAAGAGACCATCCTGCGGGCCGTGGCCCGGGAAACCGGGCTCGAGTACAAACGGATCGATCCGCTTGAGATCGATCTCGAGGTGAGTGCCGGACTGGTGTCAGAAAGTTTTGCCCGCCGGAACAGGCTCGTCCCCCTGCGTATTGAAAACGGGGTCCTGTTCATGGTCGTTCACAACCCCTTTTGTCCGGATCTCTGGGAGGATATCGCCCGGGTGACCACTCTGCCCTGCCGGGTTTTTCTGACCACCAGGGAGCAGATCGCCCGGTTGATCGAGGACGTGTTCCAGTTTCGTCTCTCGGTCAGGGCTGCGGAACAAGAGATCGAAGGACAGGTCGGGGTGGGTGACCAGGAAGCCCGGGTGAACATTGCCGGTCGACTCGATCCCGCGTCCCAGCGTCACCTGGTCAAGGCGGTGGACTATCTTTTGTCCACGGCCCTCACGGAGCGGGCCAGCGATATCCACTTCGAACCCAAACGGGATCACAGTCTGGTCCGTTTCAGGATTGACGGGATCCTCCACCCCATTCATCGCCTGCCCATGAGTGTGCACCAGGCCATGCTCAACCGGATCAAGGGGATGAGCCGGCTCGATATTTCCGAAAAGCGTCGCCCCCAGGACGGCCGTGTCCAGCTCATGCTCGAGGGAACGCCCACCGACGTCCGGGTCTCGACCATTCCGGTGGCCTTTGGAGAAAAGATGGTTCTGCGGCTGCTTTCCGGGGAATCCATTCTGAAGTCCCTGGATGTTCTGGGCATGGGCGAGGACCAGCTCCGGGCCTATCAGACCCTGATCAGCCGGACCCACGGGCTGATTCTGGTCACTGGACCCACGGGAAGCGGCAAGTCCACGACCCTGTATTCGACCCTGAAGACCATGGCCCATCCCGGGGTCAACCTGGTGACCATTGAAGATCCCATCGAGATGATTGTGGAGGATTTCAACCAGATCGGCATCCAGGATCGCATCGGGGTGGGGTTTGGCAAGATGCTCCGCCATATTCTGCGTCAGGATCCGGATATCGTCATGGTCGGGGAGATGCGGGATCTGGAAACGGCCGAAGAGGCCATCCAGGCGGCATTGACCGGCCATCTGGTCTTTTCCACCCTGCACACCAACGATGCCGCGTCCACCCTGACCCGACTCAAGGATCTGGGAATCGAACCCTATCTGATCAACGCCTCCCTCCTGGGGGTTGTGGCTCAACGTTTGGTCCGAACGATCTGCCCCCATTGCAGGACCCCCATTCGTCCCCGGGCCGAAGACCTGGCTGGATGGGGGCTTGGAGAGCTGTTTAGCCCCAAGGATGTCCTCTATCATGGGTCGGGGTGCGAATATTGCCGGAATACCGGGTATCAGGGACGGGAAGGATTGTTCGAGGTGGTCCCTTTTGATGTCGGTCTGGGCGAAGGGCTGGAGGCGGGCAGGGATCTGGAGGGCTTGCGGCGCTTGATCCGTTCCAAGGGGATCAAGGGGCTTTTTCAGGACGGGATGGAAAAGGTCAGGGCCGGGAAAACGACCATCGAGGAGGTTCTTCGGGTAACAGGGGGAACGCAGACACGAGTGTGACCAGTCTCCTGTCGAAGGGGCTGGTCACCTTTCTATCAGTATGCAGCAAGCGATGTCTTGACGCTGGGGGCGAACAGGGATGTTCGTCCCCTTTTGTCGTTACGGGTCAAGAGAAGATCGGTATCCGGGTTTCGCGGCAGTTCCAGGGGAGCCATGGCCAGGATCACATTGGAATCGGCCTCGAGCACGCGGATATGGAAAAGAACCTTGTCGTTTTGGACCGTGTAGGTACCTGTGACCAGGAGGGCACCGGCGGTTGAAGTCGTGTGCAGGAATTCAGGTATGCGGGTCAGGACGATTTCTCCCTGTCCCGGGATTATCTGAAGTGTGTCGATCCTGCGGATCTCCCTGACCCTAAAACCTTGTCTGACGAGCCACAGACCCATGTTTTCAGCCGTGACCCTGGCCAGGGGAGATGTATGGTTCAGGTTGTCCAGGTTGACCGGTGTGGTGACGACAAATTCCATGTCAGTCAGGTTCATACCCTGTTGGTCAGCCCTGAATTGCAATTGCCGAAAGAGCTCCTGACCCGTTGCGGAAATCGCCGGCTTCTCGGCGAAGACCGAACACGGGAAAATGGCCCCTGTCAGCAGGTAGAGGATGGTGCAAAAATGAAACAGATTTTTCATGGGCATGGGATGCAAGCCTCCAGGCGTGATTCTCGAGGTTACAAGGCAATTGGCTTGTGATGCATGGGTCCGCGACATTGCTCCACAATGAAAAGGGGTATCAATGAAGGGGTATGTATGATGTATCGGCCGAGATGCGAGAATCTTGAGGAAGATGGACAGAAAAGGGCAGAGAGGTGCGGGGGGTTATGAGGGCTTGTCGGTGATGAGTTTCTTGAGTGATGCAACGCTCTGCTTGAGGGTCGCCTTTTCTGCAATGGGCTGCTGGAGAAAGGAACGGATCGGTTTGATCATGGTCAGCGCCGCATCGATATCCGGATTGCTTCCCTTGGCGTACGCGCCGATATTCACCATGTCTTCGACCTTGTCGTAGGTGGCCAGATGGCGGATGAGCTCCTGACCCGAGGCGATGACATCGCTGGGAATGACGTCGGAACGCAGCCGGCTGATACTTTTGAGGATATCGATGCACGGGTAGTGACCCTGATCGGCCAGCTCACGGGTGAGCACGATGTGCCCGTCCAGGATGGAGCGAACAGCGTCAGCAATGGGTTCGTTGAAATCATCCCCTTCCACCAGAACCGTGTAGATACCGGTGATGCTTCCGTGTTGATTTTTACCGGCCCGTTCCAGAAGTTTGGGCAGATGGGAAAAAACCGTGGGCGTATAGCCGCGTGTCGTCGGTGGTTCACCCGCGGCAAGGCCCACTTCCCGGGCGGCCATGGCAAAACGGGTCACCGAGTCCATCATCAGGATGACGTCCTTGCCCTGATCCCGAAAGAACTCGGCCATGGCTGTCGCGGCATACGCAGCCCGCATCCTGACCAAAGGACCCTGATCAGATGTGGCGATGACCAGGACAGACCTCGCCATGCCCTCGGGCCCAAGGTCTTTTTCGATGAATTCACGGACCTCGCGGCCGCGCTCTCCGATCAGGGCGATGACATTGATTTCAGCCTCCGTGTACCGGGCGATCATACCCATGAGGGTGCTCTTGCCCACGCCGGATCCGGCCATGATCCCGACCCGCTGGCCTTTGCCCAGGGTGAGCAGGGAATTGATGGCGCGCACCCCCACGTCCAGGGGCTCTGTGATCCTGGGACGTTCCAGGGGATTGGGGGCCTGGGTGTAGAGGGGATTGAATCGGGCCGGTGAAATATGTTCGGATTTGTCCAGAGGATGGCCAAAGGCATCCAGGGCGTGTCCCAGGTAGCGATTTCCCACGGGAAAAAGGGGAGGCGTGGAGGCGTTGCGGATCAAACTTCCCGGTTGAATACCTCGCATGTCTTCATAGGGCATGAACAGCACCGACCCGTCCCTGAAACCGACCACTTCGGCATTGATGCATCCCGTCCTTCCCGATCGGTCCGGGAGAAGTTGGCAGATGGAGCCCAGGGGAGCCTTGATTCCCTGACCTTCTGCAACCAGACCGACAACCTTGCTCACCTTGCCATAGGACTGGACCGGGGTGAGATCGGCAAGAAGATTCATGGCCGCCTTGGTTGAAAGACTCACTGGTCGTCCTCCAGGCTGATCTGTTCGACGATCTCCCTGACCAGGGCATATCGTGATTCAATGGAATTATCGACCATGCCGTTTTTGCTCTCCACCTTGAGGCCGCCCTTTTTCATGGCCGGGGAGGGGTTGAGCACCCACTTGGAAAGGTCGGGAAATTGCTGTTCGGTCCGGGCCAAAAGATCCTTCAAAAAGGAGGTGTCCTCCGGGGAGCAGGAAATGGTCACGCGTTCCTGGGTATCGATGCGGTTCAGGGCCTCTTCAAGGAGATTCTCGAGAACCTTGGTTTTGTGCGTTTCGAGTTCCGTGGACAGGACCTTTTCCAGGGCCGCCTTGAGTACCAGGGCCATATTCTGGTTCTGCTTCGATCTGAGGGCCTTTTTTTCAATCTGGATCTGTTTCAGGAGCTCATCGAGCTTGCCGGAAAGCTTCTGAAGATGCGCTTCGAGTTCCCCGTCGGCGGCGGCCTTGCCCTGTTCGTATCCCAGATCGTAGGCTTCCTGCTTGAGGGCTTCGGCCTCGGTCATGGCCTTGACGATGATCTCCCGGGCCGCAACCTGGGCCTTGGCCTTGACCCGCTGGACATATTCCTCCTCCATTTCCGGAGAGAGCGTTGAGGTATCTTGCAAGGGGGCAAGAGGGTCGGCGCCCCGGGTGTCGAGTCCCATGAATATGCGACCACTCCTGAAGGGCTTGCGGGGGCTAGACAAGGACATCGCCTCCTCCCTTGCCCGCGATCACGATTCTCCCCTCGGCCTCGAGGCGTCTGATGCTCTTGACAATACTCTGCTGGGCCGACTCCACGTCCGAGAGTTTAACCGGTCCCATGATCTCCAGATCTTCCTGAATCATGGTCGCGGCTCGTTCGGACATGTTACTGAAGAATTTCGTCTTGACTTCGTCCGAGGCGGTTTTCATGGCCAGGCCGAGTTCTTCGTTGCTGATTTCCTTGAGCACTTCACGGATAGCCCGATTGTCCAGGGTCGTGGCGTCCTCGAAGACGAACATGAGCTGTCTGATGTCGTCAGCCAGGGTAGAGGAATCCTCTTCAATTTCATTCAGAATTTCTTCTTCCGTGCTGTGGTCGATGGCGTTCAGGATTTCGGCCACGGCCTGGACACCGCCCACGTGCTTGCCTTCCTTGCCGCCGATGGCGATGAGCTGGTTCTGCAGGACCTTGTCAACCTCCATGAGCATGTCCTCGGGGACTGCCTCGAGCTTGGCAAGACGCATCATCACCTCGGTTCTGACTCCAGGAGCCAGGTTCTGCATCAGTTCGGCAGCATTGTCAGAGGGCAGATGCCCGGCAATCAATGCCAGGGTCTGGGGGTGTTCGTTACGCAGAATCTGGGAAAGGATTTTGGGGCTGACATTCTGCAGCTCCTTGAACGGGGTACGGCCAAGATCCAGGTCCAGGGAGTCGATCACGTATTTGGCCGTGTCCGCATCCAGGTTTTCCGTGAGCATCTTCTTGACCTGCTTGGGGCCGGCAACGAGCATGTCCTTTTGAACGATCATGGTCTCGTTGAATTCCTTGAGCACTTCCTGGGCCATTTCCTTGGAGATGGTGTCCATCTCCACCATGGCCCTGGAAATGGCGGTGATCTCTTCACGTTCCAGATGTTTGAAGATCGTTGCCGCAAGATTTTTGCCCAGGGCGAGCAGCAGGATGGCCGCTTTTTGGGAGCCGTCGAGGGCTGCTGCATTTTCTATGTTCGCCACGGATCAACCTCCCTTGGTAACCCATTTCTTGATGATCAGCACGGCCTGATCCATGTTCTGGTCGACCAGCTGCGTCGCGTAGGCCTTGGCATCATGGATTTTGGCCTGATCTTCGATATCCTGCATGACTTCGTTGTCGATCCCTTCGGCCAGGGACAGACGTTCCTCACCCAGAGGCAGTTCCTCGGAAGCGGGTATTTCCTGACCCGAAACCTTGGGCTTGATGATGGCCATGATCACCGGTCTGACGATCAGAAGGAGGAACAGCAGGACCAGAAGACCGTTGAGCAGGGGTTTGCCGATCAGCTTGAAATAGGTGGATACGGTGTCGCTGATGGTGGGCATGGGTTCGGGCTCGGGTGCGCCAAAGGCGATATTGGAGACCTCGACGGAGTCGGCCCGTGCCGCGTCGAACCCGACAGCCTTTTCCACCAGGCTGCGGATGCGTTCCATTTGCGGCTCGGGAAGGGGCTGATAGGCGTACCCGCCCTGTTCGTTTTTCTGGTAGGTTCCATCCACGATGACGGCTACACTGAGCCGATCGATTCTTCCTAGCGAGGACACGGTGTGCTTGTCCACCTTGTTGATCTCGAAATTCGTGGTTGACGTGGTTCTGGAGGATGACTGGGATGTCCCGGCCATGGCGTTCGTGTCCGCCTGATATTCGGCTTCGGGATCACCCTGTTCCGCACGGCTGTTGCCGACACTCTCCTCTTCACTGCGTTGCTCGCTCCGGACCACGGAGCTGTCCGGATCATAGAGTTCCTCGTGGATATTGGTTCGGCTGAAGTCCAAATCGGCTGCGACCCGGGCAATGACTCTTCCCTGGCCGACAATAGGAGCGAGCAATTGTTCAATACGCCGTTCCAGATTACGCTGCAGGTTCTGCTGGTATTCGAATTGCGTACTGGTCATGCCGACCCCTTCTTCGTCCCGGGGTTGGTAGAGCACCCGGCCCTGGGTCGTGGAAATGGTAATGTGCTCGTCGGTCATTCCTTCGACACCCATGGCCACCAGATTGACGATACTCCGAATCTCCTGCTGAGAAAGGGCGCTCGATGTTTTCATCTTCAAAACAACCGATGCGGACGTGGGCGCCTGCTCTTCGATGAACAGGCTCTTGTCCGGAATGACCAGGTGAACCCTGGCCGAGCTGATGGCCGGATACTCGGTAATGGTCCGGGCCAGTTCACCCTGAAGGGCCCGCTGATAGTTGATGTGCTGGATGAAATCGGTCTGTCCGATCTGGGTGGTGTCAAAGAGTTCGAAACCGACACCCTGACCATGCAGGGCCCCGGCACCGGCAAGGGCGAGGCGCAGGTTGTAGACCCTGTTCTCCGGGACGAGGACGGTCGCACCATTGGCCTCGAGTTTGTAATCGACCTTTTCCTTCTCCAGAAAGGCCACCACTCGGGAGGCATCTTCCTGATACAGATTGGAATAGAGGACCTTGTAGGAGGTCTGGTTGAACCAGAAGAGCATCAGCAGAAAAACGACGATGACGCTGACGCACAGGCCGATGACAAGAATCCGTTGTGCCATGGAGCTTGCCGACCAGAACGAGGTGACTTTGGAAAATGTCTTTTGCGCGAGAGGATGCATAGCCTAAGCCCGTTGCAGAGTGATGAGTGAAAAAAATGTTGGTGCCATCGTTGCTATCTAGAACGGCATCTTCATGAGTTCTTTGTATCCTTCGAGAACCTTGTTGCGAACGGCCGAGGTCATGCGCATGGCCATACCCGCTTTTTGCAGCGAGACCATGAGTTCGTGAACATTCTGCTTCTCGCCCGTGGCAAAGGACTTGATCATTGTATCCTTGTTTTCCTGGAGGTCATTGACCTTGTTCAGGGAATCCTTGATGGTATTGGCAAAGGACTGTGTGTCTCCGGCGCCGGCCAGGGAATTGTTGACCTTGCCCGTGGCCTCGGCTCCGTTGGTCAGGGGATTGGTGTAGGCCTTGAGAGCTATGGGATTGATTGCCATGGACCGTTCTCCTTATGTGCCCAGTTCAAGGGCCTTGTTAAACATGGTCTTTGTCGTGGATATGGACGAGGCGCAGGCCTCGTAGCTGCGCATGATGGTCATCATGGAAGCCATCTCCTGAACCACGTTGATGTCCGGATAATCGACATACCCGTCTTCACCCGCATCGGGATGTCCGGGATCGTAGACCCGCTTGAAGGGGTGCTGATCGTCCTTGATCGAGTCCACCTCGACCCCTCGGAGTTCCCGTGTCAGGGCGTTTTGCATCTGCTTGTGAAAGGATTCTTCCGCAGGCACCGCCTTGAACGAGATCTGCTTGCGCCGATAGGGGAGGCCGTCAGCCCCCTTGGTGGTATTGGCGTTGGCCAGATTCATGGAGACGACGTTGAGATGGGTTCGTTCGGCCGTGAGCCCTGACGCCCCGATATCTATGGCAGTCATGAAATCCATTATCTACTTGCCTCCTGGATGGTGGTTTTGAGTCCTTCGAAATTCTTTTTGAGCACCGTTGCCATGGCGTTGTACAAGAGGGTATTTTTGGCCATGACAGACATTTCCTTGTCCAGATCGACACTGTCCTTGCCCTGAACGATCTGTCCGTTCATATCCTTGTCCAGGGTTCCCTCAAAGGAATCGGGATCAAAGGTCGTTGGCAGATGCCCTTGAGCGGTTCGGGTCATTTGTCCCTTGCCGTTGGTTCGCAGCGCTTCCTGGAGCTGGTTTTCAAACTCGATCCGCCGCTCCCTGTACCCCGGGGTATCGATATTGGCGAGGTTTGAGGCGACGAGATTTTGACGTTGCAGCCTCAGATCCAGAACCTTTTCTGTCAGATTTATGTTTGGGGAAAAAAGAGATTTCATGGCGTTTTTCTTTGAAAGATTCAGTATTATAGGTGGTTGTTGTCTTTTATCTGTCCAGATGCTCACCATTGTGATCAGGGACATCTCGAGATAAGCAACCTTTGTTCCAGAAGAACAGTTTTTGGTTTTTTCAAGTACAATATCTTGAAATACAGAGATAAAATATTTCATTCGACATGTCGGCAGGGTGGCTTTCTTTGCTTTGGCACGAAGTCTGCTTTGACTTTGTCGCCCGACATGCATGATCGACCTCCGGAAAAAAGGTTCCTCAAACGCTATTCTGCGGGATCCTGCCCGGATTGCCAGAGAGATACGGGCAGGTCGGAATGGATATTCCGACATCATTGTCAAATAGTAAGGAAGTGTGTACGCAACCAACCAGGAGGAGGACACGATGAGCAGCCATCTGGACTATGAAATCAACAAGGAACTCGGTGAATGTTACCTGTTCATGGGTGAATTGGACAAGGCAAGAGATTATTATCAAAAGGCGGCAGAGAGCAACGGAGTCCATTCCGATCCCTATCTGGGATTGGCCACCATTGCCGTGCAGCAGGGCGAGCTGGATTCGGCCATGGAGATGTACAAGAAGGCCGCGTCCATAGACCCCGGGGACAAGGCCCTGGCGGGCATGGGACTCATTGAGATGGAAATGGGCAACAAGGACAGGGCCTTTGATCTTTTTGCCCAGTCTCTGGAAAAGAACCCCTCGAACATGATCTCCATTTTCGGAATGGTTCAACTGGGACATGCCGAAAACAGACTCGGGGATGTGATCCCTTTTCTGGAGACCTATCTTTCCCTTGATCCCAACAAGCACGAGGTCAGATACTCCCTGGCCGGATGTTTTTTGGCCATGGGTGAGAAAGGGGTGGCCAGAACCCATCTGGAAACCATTCTTGAGGCCGAACCCGGTCACAAGGACGCCCGTGACATGCTCGAGCAGCTCTAACGGCTGTAGGGACACAACCAGATACCATCCGCGTTTACTTTTTCGTTGTACCAACCAATCCCACCCCGCCATCAGGCAGGGTGGGATTGGTTGGTTGGACGGCTTGCATATTCTGTGCGATTCTGGCAGGCAGCCTCATGATCATTGGTTTGATCCCTGCCTGGATTGCCTGTCAGGGATCATTTTTCAGAAGAGCGGGTCTGAACGATAAACGAGGAATATATGGAATTGTTACCCATAAGAAGGGCGCTTCTCAGCGTGACCGACAAATCAGGACTTGTGGAATTGGCCCAATTTCTGGTCGATAATGGTGTGGAACTGGTTTCAACGGGAGGAACCCGGAAGATGCTGGCCGATGCCGGGCTTCCGGTAGTATCGGTCAGCGAAGTGACCGGATTTCCGGAGATTCTCGGGGGCCGGGTCAAGACCCTGCATCCCCATATCCACGCCGGCGTCCTGGCCGACAAGGACAATCCCGAGCATCTGGCAACCCTTGATGCGAAAAGGATTGCCCCTTTCGATCTCATCTGCGTCAACCTGTACAATTTTGCCCAGGCGGTTTCCCAGACCATGGATCTTCGTTCCGCAGTGGAACAGATCGATATCGGGGGGCCCACCCTGCTTCGGGCCGGGGCAAAAAACTTTCATTCCATGACCGTGCTGCCGGACATCGGGGACTACCCCGGCTTCATCAAGGAACTTCAGGCCAACGGCATGAAGGTTTCTCTCGGTTTCAGACGGAGCATGGCCGTGAAGACCTTTTCCATGATCTCCGCATACGATGGGATGATCGCTGAATACCTGGGGAGGGACGGGCTATAGCCACCAAACTCAAGGGGAATCTGACCGGGCTCAAACCCGGTCAGATCAAGCGGCTGACCAGGTTGTACAACCGGAGATTTCCGCCTCAGGGGGGATATTTACTGGAACAGGCCCGGGAACTGGCTCTGCTCAGCGAGGATATCTCCAGACAGATCGGTCTGGTCATTGACCGCAAGGGTCGGCCGGTCATGGTCGTTATCGGTGAACATGACGCCATGCTCATCCCTGAATTGACCGGTTTCAGGTCCAGTGCCGGAAGACTTCGCGGGGTCAGATTTCTGCTGACCCGGTTCACCGACGCGGCCATCACCCAGGAAGACCTCATGGACATGGTCTTTTTGCGCCTTGATTCCTTTGCCGTACTTTCCATCCATCATGGTATGCCCCAACGGTTGCATTGGGCCCATCTTCTGCCCCAGGGTGCGGGCGATACCCCCTACATGATTCATCCTCCAATGCCCTGGGACCGGGTGGACACGGATTTCACCGCCCAGGCCGAATCTCTGGAGGAAGAACTGGCCAGGACGGGTCAACGGATTGATACCGAGGCCAGGGAGGGAAACGCGCTGCTGGTCAGCGTGGGAACGGATGCCAAAGAGATTCAGGAATCCCGGCTCGATGAGCTCACGGATCTGGCCCATACGGCAGGCCTGCGTGTGGTCGGCAAGATCGTTCAGCGGATCGGTCGGGTCAATCCCAAACATATCCTGGGCAAGGGCAAACTGGCCGAGCTCGAGGTTCTGGCCCTGCAGCACAATGTCGCGGTGATCATTTTTGAGGACGAACTCAGCCCGACCCAGATGCGCAATCTTTCCCGGCTGACCGAGCGCAAGGTGCTGGACCGGACCCAGCTCATCCTGGATATCTTTGCCCAGCATGCCGTGACCAGGGCCGGCAAGCTCCAGGTGGAACTAGCCCAGCTCAAGTACACTCTGCCGCGGCTGGTGGGCAGAAACCGGGCCATGAGCCGTCTTGCCGGGGGAATCGGGGGGCGCGGACCCGGTGAAACCCGACTGGAACTGGATCGACGCAAGATCCGGGACCGTATCTCCCTGCTCAAGGGAGAACTCAAGAGGCTGCGCAAACATCGCCATGCCACCCGGTCGAATCGTGCCCGGGCCGGGGTGCCCATTGTCGCGTTGGTCGGATATACCAATGCGGGCAAGTCCACGCTGTTAAATACCCTGACCCATAGCGGGGTTGTGGCCGAGAACAAGCTTTTCGCCACCCTCGATCCCACGAGCCGGCGTCTTCGATTTCCCCAGGATCGGGAGATCATTCTTACGGATACGGTGGGGTTTATCAGAAAGCTTCCCGCGGATCTCAAGGAGGCCTTTATGGCCACCCTCGAGGAATTGGAGGTGGCCGACCTGCTCATCCAGGTGGCCGATGCCGGCCATCCTGAGGTGGAGGCCCAGGTGGCGGCTGTGGACAGCATCCTGGCCGAACTCGGGGTCCATGAGATCCCCAGGATTCTGGTCCTGAACAAAGACGATCTGCTGGACGATTCCAGGCGGGAGACGGTTGGCAACATCTTTCCCCAGGGATTGTTCATCTCGGCCCGACATCGACCCTCCCTCGCCCCCCTGGTCGAGACGATCCTGTCCCGGATTCCATAACAAAAAGCCCGCATTCATGCGGGCTTTTTGTATGCAGAATATCCAGAAGACCTCATTTCAGAGTGATTTCGATCCGTGATCCGGGCACGTATCCCTTGAGGGTTTCCAATTGGGCCTTGAGGGATCCCGCGATCATGTCCTCCACAAAGGATTTCATGGGCAGGGGATGACCGTTGATGGTGATCTTCATGCCCGTCTTGAAGGCCTTGCATTCGCCGGGCAGGGCCTCCCCCCGTACGATTTCCCGAGCCAGGGTCAGACAGTCGGGGCGACCGCAGGTCTTGCAGTCGAGCCCGGCGAGGATGAATCCCCGGGCCACGACAATCTTGGCCAGTTGCTCCATGGAGGTAAAAGATGTCAGCGGTTCGGCCCCGACTTTTCCCCAGGTTCCCAGGGCCAGTCCATTGTCCAGAGATTCGGCCTCTTCAGGCGATCTGAGAACCAGAATCCTGGGCAGCCAGGTCAGGGATTTACCCCCTTCCACCAGAATCACATCCGCCTTGACCAGGGGAAGGAGGTCCGGGAGATAGCTTTTTCTGGGCCAGAACATGGCCGTTTCCTCGGGACCGATGCCGATGACCTGTTCGCAGACCTGCCCCATGGCGTGGGTGTCGGTCTCGGGTTGGTCGAATCCCACATGAGAAAATTTGACCCCGGCCACGGTATAGCCCATTTTTTTGAGTTCTTCGGCCAGACCAATGGTCAAGGTTGTCTTGCCGGAGTTCTTGTAGCCGATAATACTAATGGCGATAGGCATGCTTGCTTCCTTTGGTTGGTGATGGCGAAAAAAATGCTGTTATCCCGGCAGGACATGGACCTTGTGGGCATGAAAGCCGATGTTCACAGTTTTTCCCGGTTCAATATTCTGGTCAAGGACAAAATGCTTGTCCCAGACTGCCTGCAGTTTGAGTCCGTTCACATCGAGCCAGACATCGAAATAAAATCCCTGGTGGGCGATGTGGGTGATGGTGCCGGTAAAGGTGTTCTCAAAGCCGTTATGGCCTGGACGCAGGGGGCAGATATCCTCGGGACGGATGGCCAGAAACCGGGCAGAAGGATCTCTGTGGGGCGGGAGGATGACCGTCGGCCCCCGGGTCAGGGCCTGGTTTCCCTGTATGGTGGCATCCAGGATATTGCGCATGCCCACGAATCCGGCGGTGAACCGTGAATTGGGCTGGTCAAAGACCTGGGAGACTGCGCCCTGCTGGACGATGCGTCCCTCTTTCAGGATGGCCACCCTGTTGGCCAGATAAAAGACATCGGAAAAACTGTGCGAGACCATGACCATGGTCGTGCCCAGTTCATGGTGGATGGACCTGAGCAGATCCTTGATCTCCACGCGCAAAACCGGGTCCAGGGCTGAAAGGGGTTCGTCCAGGAGCAGGGCCGCGGGCTCGAGGATCAGGGCCCTGGCCAGGGCGACGCGTTGTTTTTCGCCCCCGCTCAAGGTGGTCGGTCTGCGGTGGAGGAGATGTCTGATCCCCAGTTTTTTGACCAGAAATTCCAGATGGCCTGCAACCTTGTCCTGGGGGAGATCGTGAAAAGCGGTTCCGTAAAGGATGTTTTTACGGACGTTCAGATGGGGGAACAGGGCGAAATCCTGATACACGATTCCCAGGCCCCGTTTTTCCGGGGCGAGTCGGGTGATATCCCGGTCGTTGAGGGTGATGGTTCCCCCATCAGGGGGGAGCATGCCGAGCATGGTCTCCAGAATCAGGGATTTGCCCGCGCCCGTTGGTCCGATCAGGGCGAAAAAATCTCCTTGGTCAATGGAAAGGTTGATATCCTCGAGGGAAAAATCCGACAGGATCAGGTTCAGATGGGATATTTCTATCATGCCCTCACCTGTTTCCGGCTGGAGGCAAGGCGCATGGCCACGAAAAGAAGCAGGGAGATGCAGATGAGCCATACGGAAATCGGCTGGGAGTATCGGAGCCCGTAGGCGGTGAATCGTTCGTAAATCAGAACCGGCGCGGTCATGGGATGGTAGGCCACAATGACCACGGCCCCGAATTCACTGATGGCCCGGGCCGTACACATGATCATTCCCAGAACCATGCTCCGCCAGGCCAGGGGAAAGGTGATCCTGAAAAAGGTTTTTCCCATGGACGCCCCCAGGCTGCGGGAAACATTTTCCAGCCGTTTGGGGATGGCCTCGAATCCGGCCTTCACCGTGTTGACGTAAAAAGGCATGCCCACGAAGGTCAGTACAACGATGATCCCGGTCAGGGTGCCCATGATCTCGATGCCCATGTCGGCCAGAAATCGCCCAAAGGGATGATGCCGGCCGACCAGACTGAGGATGGCGATGCCGATGACCGGGTGGGGAATCATGATGGGCAGGTCGATGATCGCCTCGACCAGACTTTTTCCCGGAAAATCGTGCCGGGCCATGAGATAGGCCAGCGGGGTGCCGAAGACGAAACAGATCAGGGCTGCCGCCAGGGAGGTTCCCAGACTGCGGCCAATGGCCTCGAGAACCACGGTGTCGTTCAGGCTTTCCCACAAGGCCGCCCAGGTGGGGGTAAAGACCATTTTGGACAGGGGAAAGACAATCAGCGCGATGAGCGGCAGGCTGAAAAGGATCAATGTCCAGGAGAAGGAATTGGCTTTGATGGTCATGATGCGTCAGGGTTGCAGGGGCGGACCCGCGGGTCCGCCCCTGCACGGGATGGGTCGCAATGCAGGAAGGTAGGATTCAGGGTCGCCGTTCTAATTCTTGACCTCGACCAGAGGCTTCAGGGCCTGGGGAAGCTTGTCGTACTCCGCCTGATCGGCGATGCGGCAGGGGATGAACGGGGGCTGCCCCATGTCTTTCAAGACCTTGAGTCCGCCTTCAGGATCGAGCATATATTTCAAAAAGGCGATGGTCGCCTCCTTATTGGTGCTCTCCTTGATCATGGTGATCCCGTAGGTGCATGATTTGCCTTTTTTGACATTCCACGTCCCTGGCTTCTTCCCGCTCACCTTGACTTCGGCCATCTTGTAGAAGTTATCGAACTTGTAATTGCCCAGGTTGATGTGGTCGTCCAGGGTGATGTACTTGAGCCCGTGCTGAACAGCCACGGAAAGGTATTCCCATGCATAGTCCATGTTGCCGGTCTTGAGCAGGTTGACCAGTTCCACGGATTTGGGACGGACGTTTTTTATGGGCCGGTTGTCCAGGAGGCTCTGATACAACCCCTTGACCCCGTAAAACTTCTCGGCCAGCTGGAGAACCATCAGACTCCGGTAGCCGCAAGGGTCCAGATTGGGGTCGGAATGGCCCCAGACGACGTCTTTTTTCTGGAGAATCTCGTACCAATTGTCTGTGGTTATTTCGTCAGCGTATCGGCTTGTGTCCGTGTAGCAGAGTACGAGCTGGTTGGTGGCGAAACGGATGTTCCAGTCGGCACTCTTGGGGACGAGGTTGTTGTCGATGACCGTGTAATCGGCCGAGGCCATGATGTCCGCATACTTGCCCACCTCGGAGATGAGCCTGGCCATCTTGGTGGAACCGCCGCCTTCACGGAGAACATCCACGCCGGGATATTTGGCTTCAAAATCCTTTTCGATCTGTTCCAGGGGCACGGTCAGGCTTCCGGCGTGGAAAATGACCACCTTGCCTGAAGGTGCGGCCAGGGACGGGGACGAGGACAGGGCGATACCCAGAACAAGGGCCAGAGTCCATACCAAAATTTTCATCTGCTTCTCCTTGGGTTGAAAAATGCAGCCGTCCACAGGGCAATGCCGTCTGCGGACGGCTGCGATTGTTGTGTCATCATAGTCCGAGACGCCTGGAGGGATGAATGGGAATCCGGGACCTTTCGTTGGATAGGATCGTTGAGCCGTTCATCCTTGGATCGCATCCGCAATTCCTGATTGCAGGTTCTTTGATGCGTGCCGGGAACGGGATATATCCATTGCTCACGCTATGATGTCTTGAGTGAAACCAGACATAACTTACAACAATGAGTTCTCGATGTCCATGGATGGATCCACCGTGCAGGAGAATCCGTTCGGTATGGCAGTTTCAATACGGGCAGACCTGCCAAAGGGATGGGAGGAGGGGGTGAGGGGCTGTCAACGGGCGGAAAAGAGCGTAAATGATGAGAACGGGTCAGGTCTCTGCCTGGCGGAGTCGGTTCATAAGGACCCGGTCGAGCTGGAGCCAGGAATCAAAGAAATAGATGTAGCCGCACATGGCCAGCCACATGATATCCCGCATCAGGGTGGTCATGGTCATGGGATCTTCAACGGCATGAAAACACCCGCAGCTGATGGCCGTTCCCCGCCACAGATTGATCCCGATAGCCAGGGTGAACACGAACATGAGCGACCCGATGATCATGATCGCTGCGCGGGATCTGACCCCTGCGATAAGCAGGATGCCGCAGATGAGTTCCAGCCAGGGCATGACCACTGCCAACAGATTGACCGCCCAATAGGGCACGAGCATGTAATTGGCGATATTGGTCGCGAAATCAGCAGGATAACTTATCTTGCTCAGGCTGGCATAGATGAAGATTCCCCCGATATACAGCCTCAGGATGAAGGCGATGTATCGGTTGAAGAGCAAAGCAAGGAATCGTTCTCCCCAGGTTATGGGGATAGCGGGTGTCCTCGATGTTTCCATTCCCTGAGTCCTCCAATGAAAATCCTGACATGTTCATGATCCCTGGATCCCAGCCTGTACGCGATATCCTGATCGTAATGTCGGCTCACTGTCCGTCCGTATACGATGATCGGTCGTTCCAGGTCCTCGTTTCCCAGGAGCATGGGGTACATCATTTCAAAAAGATCGGGAGAGAGATTGATGGCCCCTGGAAGGTGTTCGATCCGGAAAAATTCCTGGGGTCGGGCGTCGATGAGCAATGCCTGCTCGGTCTTTTGATTGGCAACGACTTCCTCGAGCCTGATCTCGGCCACCTTGGAATGTGTCCACTCCTGGGGGATGATGGAGATTCCCTGCGGGCTCTTGTAGTTGAACAACAGGCCAAGAAGGGTCCCCACCAGCAGAATGAGCACGAAATCAAAGCCCGTTGCCCGCTGGATGCGGTGAGATTCCCTGTCCAGGGTCTGTCTGAATTTTTCCCTGGTTTTTTCCAGCACATCAATCGTTTGATGGGCCCGGGTCAGTTTGTCGATGGTCGCTTGGAGTTCGGTGTTTCTGCGTTCGAGATCCCGGTTCAATCGGGTGATGGTGGCAAAGGCCAGCACGTTTTTCATGTGGACCATGAAGCTGGTCATCTGGGCCTGGAAGGTTCCATCGTCATCCGTGCCCTCGGAGGTGACCTGGTGGAAGTGCGAGAATCCGATCAAACCCAGGGTATCCTGCTCAAGGACAAAGAGATGGGCCTGCTCGACCCCCGGGAATTGGAATTCGAGTTGTGCAAAACATCCTGTATCCTGAATCTGTCCGCAGGTAAGCGGCTCCAATGTCTTGGTGCCCAGATTGGATAGGGCGCAGAACATGAGTTTTTCTGCGTTTTCAATGGTGAGCTCGGACCAGGAATACCCCCGTTGGACCTGCAACACCTCTCGGGTGTCGCGTCTGAGCAGGATCAGAAATCCCTGTTTGGCCCAGCGGATGCCGAGCACGTGCAGGAGAAAGGAACGCATGATGGTTTCAGGTTCACCCAGCTGCCTGAGTTCCTTGTTCACCTCGTTTAAGGACGACAACTCCAGGATTTCTCTGTCGAGTTCCTTTTCCTTGCCTTCCAGACAGGTTACAGCGTCTGCCAGGCTCTTGTTTTTCTGACGGAGCTCATTGTTCAGCTGCTGGACGTGGCTGGTCAGAATGGCCGATCCCAGAGAGGCTGTCAGGGTCGGGACAAGGGATGTCAGGATGAACCGCTCGTCAGGCGTGAATTCCTCGTTGGTAATTTTTTTCCCGAGCGCCAGAACGCCTTGATACCGCTCGTCAATGGTCCATGGAATAATCAGAGAGGTTTCAAAGGGAAAGAAATCCATACCCAGGCTGGTTGCGTGCAGAACAAAAAAGGGGATCGCCGGCCCCTTGGTCGAGTCCTCGGAATGCAGAACCTCGAGTCGATCCTGAAGATGAATGAGATTTTCCTGGAGCCGCTCTCTTTCCTGATCGGTGACATTGCGTCCGATAACGTTTCCGGTCTGTCGTTCCCGGTCAACCAGCCCGATCACCCCCTGGGAAACACCCAGGGGTCCCATGACCATGAGCAAGAATTTTTCCATGATCTTGACGGGTTGTCGCAGACCGACCAGTTCCTGGGAGGTATGAAAAAAGGAGGTGAGATAGAAAAGCTGCCTGTCCATCCCGTTATCTACCGATGGTGCAGGGGGAGATTCCATGATCACCTCGTCGGGATTTTTGCCGTTGCGGGTCATGTTGGGAAGCGGGCTGTCAGAGCACCAGTTTTTTGATGGTCCGGTAGAAGGAATCGACATCCTCGATAACCCCGAGGTGGGTGAATAGTACGGTTCCATCGGGCCGTAGAAGCATGGTGAACGGGGTCAAGGGTTCGGCAAGTGCCTTGTGCACGGTATAGTCAGGGTCTTGAAGAACAGGAAAGGGATATTGCTGAGTTTTTGTGAGCAGATCCACCTCGGGCTGGTTGCCTCCGGCGGCCACGGAGAACATCTTGACCCGATTTTTGAGTTTGCCGCGTTCGATGCGGGTATGTACATCTTTGAACAGCGGAAGTTGTCTGTAGCATTGGGGGCAATAGACACCGATGATCTCGAGAAAGATGAGATCGGCCTGGATATCGGCAAGCGTGAAGTCTTTTGCAGCAGCGTCGATACCGAGATAGGCCATGTCTTCGGGTTTTCCGGGAAGGGAAAAGGTTATGGGGGAGAGAGACTGCCCGGGTTCTGGAGGGGATTGAGCCAGGGAGGGTGCGGCAGAGGCAAAAAAAAGTGCCAGGCTTATTGTCGCGATCCAAACTCTCGGCATTTGCATGAAAACTCCTAGGGGTTACGCCTGCGCGGCTTCTTCGATGGTATCGTAGATAGTCACCAGATTGGTCATTCCCACGAGGGAAAAGACCTTGCGGAAATTTTCCGACAATCCCGAAATACTCACGGGTACGCCCTGTTTTTCGCTGTCCAGGAGCAATTGGGTCAGGATAGCGATGCCCGCACCGTTGATGGAGGCGTTCTCGCTGAAATGGAGGATGAGCTTGTCCCTGTTGAGTGCCAACGCCTGTTTGTAGGTTTCCTGCAGAAAGGGCTCGGAAAGGGAGGTGATGTTTCCCTGGAGGTTGATGACGGCATAGCTGGCATGATCTTCCAGAGAAATTTCATCCTTTTTCGATTGATTGATGTCGATACGTTCATTGGCCCGCTGCAGGGCCTGTTCCAGGGCGTGACGCTGGATGGGTTTGTTGAGAAAGTCCGTGGCGTCCAGATTCAGGGCCTCGATGGCCAGATCCATATCTCCGTGACCTGTGATGACGATGACCTCTGTGGACGGATCGATTTTCTTTATCCTTCGTAAAACCTCGATGCCATCCATGCCCGGCATTTTGATATCCGTCAAAACAATGGGCGGTTTGTGCGTCTTGAAAATCTCTATCCCCTCTTCCCCATTTTCAGCGGTCAGCATCTCGTATCCGTAAACGTTCAAAAACAGGCCGAACATTTTGAGGGTGGGACGTTCGTCGTCAATGACAAGAATTTTTTTACTCATGCACTCGCCTCCGGTTCTTCGGGCACGGGAAAGGAAATGGTGAATTCTGTCCCTTGGCCCGGCGTGCTCTTGATCCGGATATCGCCATTGTAATCCTTGATGATTCCGTAGGTGATGGCCAGGCCGAGCCCCATGCCCTGCCCTGTTTCCTTGGTGGTGAAAAAGGGCTCGAATATACTGTTGATAACCTCTTCGGGGATACCGATGCCGTTGTCTTCAATCCTGACGGCCACCCGATTGGACTCTCGTCCGGTGGTCACTTTGATCCTGCCGGAAACATCCTTGCCTGTCTTCAGTTTTTTTTCAACGATGGCGTCTCTGGCATTGGTTATAATGTTGAAAAAGACCTGTTGCAAACGATTGTTGTGGGCGACGATCAACGGGAGATGGGTCCCCAGGTGCAGATCGAAATCGATCTTTTCCAGGAGGAACTGACGCCGGACAATGGAGAGCACCCCTTCTATGGGTTCATCGATGTTGATGCGTTCTTTGAAAATGGTTGATTTCCGACCAAATGCTCTGAGATTATTGATAATATCTGTGGCACGATCGACCTGCTGACAGATGTCCGTGGCCACCTGACTGACCAGATCCTTGGGGATCTCCCGGTCATCCTCCAGGGACATCTCCAGGAATTCACTGCCCATCTTGATGGCGTTAAGGGGCTGATTCAACTCGTGGGCGATACCGGCGGACATTTCGCCCAGGGTTTTCATCTTGCTCGCCTGGATGAGCTGGGCATCCTTTTCAATCATCTCGGTAATATCTGTTGCCGAAACGATGATGGCCTGTTTCCCCTTGTAACTGATGGGACAGGCATGGGCATTGACGTAGAAAGGAGATCCGTCCTTTTTGTACTGGATCATCTTGAGAAATTGGACGTAATCTGAGGCATGGTCGCTTTTTTCAAAGAACTTGGTGAAATCTTCGTTTTGTTCGGACCCCAGATCGAGAAAGGACCTGCCGATGAGTTCCTTTTTTTTAAAACCATAGATTTCTTCAGTCCGTCGATTGGCATCGAGGATGGAATAGGTGTCGCTCTCCACGACAAATATGGGATCCGGACCGCTGTCGAACAGGGAGCGATACTTGCCCTCGGATTCCTGAAGCCGCTTACGGTACAGGCGGATGCTCCAGACCATGTTCATGAACGAGTCGGCCAGCTGAAGGACCTCGTCCCCTTCGCGTTTGCGATAGAACACACAATTTTTGCAATTGTGCAGCAATTCCTCGTTCTGACCATTTTCACCGAGTCGGCACTGCTGGTCGAAATGCCAGCAGGGAACATTGCTGTCCCGATAGGCGGGACATTGCGATGCGTCCCATCCTTTTTCCCTGTCTCCAAGATTCAGGTTGATGTTCGTATCGAAGTTCCCCTTGCTGATTTCGTCGGAAATGCTGGTCAGCCGGGTCAGGGGGCGGGTGATGTTCTGGGCCAGACGATGGCTGATAAGAAAGATGATCACGATGACCGCGGAGATGAACCCCAGAAAGGTGATCCTCAGTTTGGAGACCAGATTGTCCATGTGCTGTTTGCTGAGCCCCACGTGGGCCGTGCCGATGCGGTAGATTCCCTCCTTGATGGGCACGGCGATGTCATAGGTAGGATGGCGGTCGAAATTGATGAGTACGACGCTGTGCTCCCTGTCCGGAGGGACCTGATTGGCCTGGGACATCTCCTCGGGAAAGGGCTTGGACAGGGTGTGGCTGAGTATCTTGTTGTCCCGATCGGTTACATAGATGTAATTGATCATGTGCTGGCGTTCGAGAAGGGTCGCTTCGTCAAAGATCAATGCCAGGAGTTTGGGGTAGTTTTTGTCGAGCACATACCCCCCGCCGCGTTCGGCAATACTGTGGGCAATGGCGATGCCGCGGAGTTGGAGTTCCGAGGAGAGGCTGGAGACCAGGATCCACCGGGCCAGCAGGGCGATGGTCGCGCTGATGATCAGAATGACCACCAGAATGGAAAAAAAGATTTTGTTTTTCAGACTCTTGTGAGAGAACTCCTTGATATGGCGGGAGATGCGCCCGGGGAGTGACCTGGGATTCATTGGTTACCTCCCGGAATGTCCTCGAGGAGTTCGAGCCAGTTGTCGAAGAGTTCGAATGTCCCGTTGACCAGCCGGGTGAAATAGACCCGCTCCATGCCCTGGTGGTCGGTCGGACTGAAATTGATGACCGTGTCCCCGCCCAGATGGAAACTCTGCAGGGATTCGATGGCGGTGATGAAATTGGTCCTGGTCAGGTCCGGCCCCGCCTTTTCAAGGGCCTCGACCAGGACCTTGGCGTTGATATATCCCTCCAGGGCCACGAAATCCGCTTTGCTTTCAGGAAAATAGCGGGCCAGAAGGTCGGTAAATTCCGTGGCGTCACCAAGCAGCCGTTCGGTTTCAGGCCCGGCCACCGGAGGAACGACCTGGGACATGATGATTCTTTCCCGGCTCTTGGGGCTGAAGTGACGGGCAAATTCCTCGGCCCCGACAAAGGAGACCGTATAGAAGATGGGATTGAAATTCCTCGAGGATGCCAGCCGGATGAATTTGGCACAGGGATCGTACGTCCCGATCATGACCACGGCCTCGGCTCCGGAGGAGGCGATATGGTCGAGACCTTCCTCCACATCCATGGTCCCCCGGATATAGGATCCCCTGGCAACCGGAGCCAGGCCGTATTCCTTCAAGGCGAGCTCCGTGCCGGTCAATCCGTCGAATCCATAGGTGTCGTACTGGTAAAAGACCGCAATTTTTTTCAGTCCCAGATCCTTGACCATGTGTTCTACCGCGGCCTCTGTCTCCTGGTAGTAGGAGGCCCTGATATTGATGATATATTTGTTAAAGGGCACACGCAGGGCATTGGCCCCGGTGAACATGCCGATCAGCGGAATCTGGGCGTCCTTGACCAGGGGGATGATTTTGACCGTGGTTGGTGTGCCCACGTAGCAAAACAGGCCGAAAACCTGGTCATCGATAATCAATTTCTGGGTGTTGGCCAGGCATTTGGGAGGGTCGTAGCTGTCGTCGTAGGTAATGATCCGGATTTGTCGGCCATGCACCCCGCCCTGTTCATTGACATGCTGGATATAGGCCTTGGCCCCGACGGAGATCTGACGCCCCAGATAGCTGGCGTGACCCGTAAGCGGCAGTGAGGATCCAAAAACCACCTCGGTGGGGGTTACCCCAGGAGAAAGTTTGTCCGGATTGGCTGTATATTCATTGGGAGTGCATGCGTTCAATCCGAGTGTAAAGGCCGATACCGCGAGCCAAATGGCAAGAATGATCCTGCGGTGTGGTTGCATGATGTCTCACCTGGGGCAAGAGGTGGTGGTCAGTTGATACTGATTCCTGGTGCTCGTTAGCGGTGTATGCCGGCAGAAGATTTCTGCGGCCCTATCCCAGTCCTTGTCCGGGCTGCATGATCTGACCAGTGAGGGTGGTTTCATACCCTCCCAGAGACTCGATCTGTTCCTTGATGGTGTCCTGGCGGATCATGGCCAGCAGGGTGTGGATCTTGGGGTCGTCGAAATGGGCCTTGGGGATGAGCAGATCATAGCGTTCCCTGGCCAGTGGGGCGAACCCGAGGCCCAATGCCCTGGCAGCGGCAAAGATGCCCAGACCGCAATCGGCCGCACCTGTGAGCACATTGGCGGCCAGGGCCATATGGGTGAATTCCTCGCTTGCATATCCCACGATATCCGCAGGGGACTTGCCGGCCTGTTTCAGGGCGTGGTCAAAGAGGATCCGGGTTCCGGCCCCGCGCTGGCGGTTCACGAAGCGGGCTTTTTGTCGGACAAGATCCTCGATGGAGATAATTCCCATCGGATTGCCTGGAGCGACAATAAATCCCTGATGACGGATGGCCAGATTGACCACGATCAGGTCCATGTCGGGAAGATATTTGCGGATAAAGGGAAAATTGTAATCTTCGGTTTCCGGGTCAAAGAGATGGGCTCCGGCAACCATGGTCGATCCGGATTTGAGGGCCATCAGTCCGCCCATGGAACCCACATGGCTGGAGGCCAGGTAGAGGGGATCTTCCAGCCCCATGAGTCCGTTGGCCAGCAGATCCACGGTGTTGTCGTGGCTTCCGATGACCAAAAGGGTCTGCTCGAGTTCGGCCCTGGGCACCAGCAGCCGGGCCGTGAGCGTGGCGCCCTGTTCCACCCCTTCGCTGGTGGCGGGGATGGAGGTCACCCCGTGGGCCCTGGTCAGAGTGG
Source organism: Desulfoplanes sp. PS50 (assembly GCF_053851535.1). Lineage (NCBI taxonomy): Bacteria > Pseudomonadati > Thermodesulfobacteriota > Desulfovibrionia > Desulfovibrionales > Desulfoplanaceae > Desulfoplanes > Desulfoplanes sp. PS50. The sequence continues at coordinate 74,626 of NZ_JBSPZA010000008.1, forward strand.
TGATCATGCCCGCCCCCCGCGCCAGGGGGATGGCCACGTTCTTGTCGCCGACCCGGCCGATGGCCAGTCTGACCCGCTCTTCGAGTCCCAGCTTGGAGGGGACCTTGCGGGCCATTTCCACAGAAATTTCCGGGCGTTCCCAGACCCTGGCCCGGGAGAGCCAGGCCACGATGGTACCGAGCAGTTCCTCGATGCAGACCACCGCGCTGACCGGATAGCCGGGTACGCCGACCACGAGCCGTCCCTGCACCGTGCCGAGAATGGAGGGTTTGCCCGGCATGACCGAAATCCCATGGACCAGCACCTCACCTAATTCATTGATCACTGATTTTGAAAAATCCTTGCTCCCGGCCGATGAGCCGGCTCCCACGACGACCACATGGGCACCCTGGTCGATGGCTCGATTAATGGCAGTTTTCAGGGCATCGGGATCATCCGGCACAGGGGAGACGCGTTGCGTTGTGCAGTTCCAGGCACTGGCAATGGCCAGAAAGACCTGGGAATTGCTCTCGATGACCTGGCCGGATTGCGGGGCAGGACGGGTGGTGAAATCCAGGACCTCGTCACCCGTGGGGATGATGGTCATGCGCACGGGCTCCCAGACAGCGATCTCCCAGATTCCGGCACTGAGCAGGGCCCCGATGTCGTAGGGCGACAGGGTGTGGTTCTGGGGAAGGAGCAGCTCCGTGGCCACGATATCCTCGCCGATCCGCCGGACATGCTGCATGGGGAAGGCCCCTTTTTCAATGGTCACGCTCTCGCCCGTGTCTTCGAGGATCTCCTCGATCATGATCACCGCGTCCATGCCCTCGGGCAGGGGATTGCCCGTGTTGATGGGGAGATAATCCGTATCCTTGGCAAGCCGGACGGGGCTGCCTTCCCGGGCGGCAAAGGTGGACGCCGCCTTGACTGCGATTCCGTCCATGGCCGCGGAATGAAAGGTGGGGGAAGAGGTCTTGGCGTACACGGGTCGGGCCAACACTCTGCCACATGCCTCGTGGGAAGGAATGGTCTCAAGGTTGATCAACGCGTCCCGGTCCAGGGCCGCAGTCACCTTGGCAATGGCCTCGGGAATGGACATCAGATCGAGATAGATATTTCGTTCCATAAAGAAATCCTCAAGGGTTGGAGGAAGTGTGCAGTATTATAGTACGCAGTAGGCAGTACGCAGTACACAGTGCGCAGTGCGCAGTACGCAGTGCGCAGTATGCAGTACACAGTACGCAGTGCGCAGTACGCAGTACGCAGTGCGCAGTGCCCAAGGCGCAGGGCGCAGGGCGCAGGGCACAGTGTACAGTACACAGTACGCAGTACACAGTACGCAGGAAAAAGATTGTTTACTCGTTATGTTGGACGTATTTTGGGATGGTGTCTCCATCCGAGTCTGATTATTTCATTGCCCCTGCTCTTGGGTATGGGCATGTTTTGTACTGCGCCCTGCGCACTGTGCCCTGCGCACTTTTCCTTCATATCATCCAGACCATGACCTCGCTGCCGGCGAGCAGTCCTTCGCTTTCGGCCGGGATGCGTACGAGTCCGTCGCAGTGGACCAGGGTCTTGAGCAGGCCTGATTTCCCGGTTCTGGGGACGGCCTGGGGTGTTTTCGTGTTTTCGGGATTCGTCAGCTGGACCCGGACATAGTCTTCGCGTCCCTGTTTGGAAGATACATTGGTGGCCAGGGTGGCCGGAATACGCGGACGCAGTGAAATATCCAGGGCCCGTTTGTGCCCGCCGAGATGATCCAGCAAGGGGCACCCGAAAATGAGCATGATCACCTGCGCCGAAGTGACCTGGCCGGGCAGGCCCATGATCGGCTTGCCCTTGACAGACGCCAGGATGGTCGGCTTGCCCGGGCTTATTGAAACCCCGTGGGCCATGATTTTTGCATCGGGCAGGGAGAGGATGGCCTCGATAGTCAGATCCCGCGTACCCACGGACGATCCACCGGAGATGAAAAGGGCGTCGTTTTCAGCCAGCCCTTGTTCCAGAACGGTCGTGATGCTCGTGAGGTCGTCTTTGACCAGACCGTAGGGGGTGGTCAGGGCATTCACCCGGCCCAGCAGACAGGACAGGGTGGAGGTATTCACATCCCTGACCTGACCCGGTTGCGGGGTTTGATGGACCTCCACGAGTTCGTCGCCTGTGGAAATGATCCCGGCCCGAACCTGTTTGAACACATCGATCTTCGTGATACCCAGTGCCGCCAAAAGACCTATCTCCTGGGCTCGAAGACGCTTCCCTCTGGAGAGCACGATCGATCCTCTGGCAACATCTTCTCCTGCGAGCATGACATTGTCTCCCGGGACCACGCTCTTGCGGACCTCAATGGTCCCGGCGCCGAGTTCCTGGCAGTATTCGACCATGACCACGGCGTCACCCCCCTCGGGCAGGGTGCCGCCGGTGGTGATACCCATGCATTCGCCATGGGCAAGGGGGGCTTGTGCGAGTTCGTCGATTTTAAGGTCGGATCTGTTTTCAAGATAGGCCGGGTTGGCTTCGCTGGCCCCGAAGGTGTCCTGGGCATGAACGGCGAAACCGTCCATGGAGGAACGGTTTGCCTGGGGGAGATTTTCGGGCGACTCGATGTCTTTGGCCAGGATCCGGTGGACACCCTCCTGGAAATCGATCCGTTCCTCTTCAACCAAATGAAATGTTTGGAGAAGATCGAGAAAAGCGCAGGGGGAAATAACCTGGAAGAAATCCTGTTTCATTATGAATATGCCTTGAGTGATATATGTACGTGTATGTTCCTGTTCATGTACCGGATGATAGGGAAATTTGTATGCAAGAACAAGGGCCAGATGGCAACCGGTCAGTTCTCCCCGGCAGAAATCATCTCATTCGGATCGCAAAACACGGTGAATCGCGTGTTCCGGGAAAATCCAACAAGGGTTACCCGGTGATCTTTCGCCTGGTCGATGGCCCCCATGGTCGTGGCGGATCGACTCACGACCATGGGCAGGTCCAGGCGAATGATTTTGCGCATCAATGAGCCGGTCACCCGCGAGGAACAGAGAAGTGCCAGGTCATCCAAGGGGCGGTTTGTCTGGACGGACCATCCCGCAAGTCGGTCAACGCAATTGTGCCGGGCGATGTCTTCGACAAAGTGTACGATCGTGGCTGTCTTGGGGTCGAAAAGGGCCATTCTGTGAAAACAGCCGGTGGTTTCCCACATCCCGGGGCGGGAAAAAAAGAGGTCCATGGCCGGAAGAAGAGCCCTGGAGGAGATGGAGAAATCCATGGATCGATTGCCGGGCTGCTCACGAGAACAGGGTTTGAGAAAATAGGTGTTTTGGTTCACCTGATCGATAACCGGAATCTGACCGGAAGAACTCCATTCGACAAGGGCGTGACCGAGCGCGAGCATATCCAGATCATGGGGAAAGGCCCACAAGGTCGTTTGTTTGCCGGGCCAGGCCAGATTGATTCGGGTCTCTTGAGGAATAGTGTCTTCAATTTTATGCCAGGCATTGTCATGAAACCTGCGGCATGGGTAGGTGGTGATAGGTGGGGAATTCATGAAATCGTCCTCTGATGTACAGCAAGGGGGAACAAAATCTTTGTTAACTGCTTGGTTTTATGCAGACTCGTGGAGTAATATCCGGACAGAAAGGAAAAGTCCATGGACGGGGGCACAGCAGCCAGGACGCATTTGTTCTCATGCAAGTACCTGAAATATGATAGCCGGCCTGTTCCGTTCCGGCGGGGGGATAGATTCTTCTATGCCACTTTCGGCATATAAGTTTAAGATCATTTGATTTTTTTTAAAAAGATCTTGCATCATCGAGAAATGTTGTGCTAAATAGGTGACTCTATTCATTAGGAAAAACTGGCTGCTACTGCGTATTCCCACGTCCGGGGATATGCATTGGAATACCATGGATTCAGGTTCTGACCTGTAACCAAAGGAGGAAAAATGAAACGCAGAGTGTTTCTCAAATTTTCGGCGATGGCCGGAACAGTCATGGCGCTGGGTGGTTTGGGCATCAGTCTCAAACCGACCCTGGCCCGGGCGCAGCTGTTGAAACTTCGCTGGGCCAAGGAAACTACATCTGTCTGCTGCTATTGTGCTGTGGGGTGCGGACTTCTGGTTCACACCTCCAAGGACGGGTTGAACCGGTCGATCAATGTCGAGGGCAACCCGGATCATCCCATCAACGAAGGCTCGCTGTGCGCCAAGGGCGCTTCGATCTGGCAGCTCACGGAAAACGATTCCCGTGCCCTGCAACCTATGTACAGGGCGCCCTTTAGTGACAAATGGGAATATGTTTCCTGGGAGTGGGCCCTTGATCAGATCGCCGACAGGGTCAAAAAGACCAGGGACGCGACCTTTAATCACAGAAATCGCAAGGGTGAAGAGGTCAACCGGTGCGACGGGATCGCCAATGTCGGTTCTGCCGCAATGGATAACGAAGAGTGCTGGGTGTATCAGGCATTTCTGAGATCCCTTGGCCTGGTCTGGATCGAGCACCAGGCACGTATCTGACACAGCGCAACTGTTGCGGCTCTGGCAGAGTCGTTCGGACGCGGTGCAATGACCAACCACTGGATCGATCTGAAGAACAGTGACGTCATTCTGGTAATGGGCAGTAACGCGGCTTCCAACCATCCCATCTCCTTTAAATGGGTCAACAAGGCCAAGGAGAACGGGGCCAAACTGATCAGTGTCGACCCGAGGTTCACCCAGACATCGACCCAGGCGGACATCTACGCCCCCCTGCGCGGTGGAACCGACATCGCCTTCCTCGGCGGGATGATCAAGTACATTCTGGATAACAAGCTCTTTTTCCAGGAGTACATGGTCAATTACACCAATGCCTCCTTTATCATCAACAAGAAGTTCGCATTCAAGGACGGGTTGTTTTCCGGATATACGGAAAACGCTCCCGGAAGTGCCTACCGAGGGATTTACGATAAGTCCTATTGGGCCTTTGAACGGGACAAGGACGGCAACCCCAAAAAAGACCCGAGCCTGAAGAACAGCAGGTGCGTGTTCCAGCTGCTCAAGAAGCACTTTTCCAGGTACAATGTGGACAAGGTTGCCGACGTTACAGGTACGCCCAAGGACAAGATCCTTGAAGTCTACAAGACCTATGCGGCAACGGGCACGCCGGACAAGTCAGCCACGATCATGTACGCCATGGGCTGGACCCAGCATACCGTGGGTGTCCAGAACATCCGTTCCATGGCCATCATTCAGCTTCTTCTGGGAAATATCGGTGTGGCCGGCGGCGGCGTCAACGCCCTGCGCGGCGAATCCAATGTTCAGGGCTCCACGGACCATTGCCTGCTCTGGCATATCATCCCTGGATACCTCAGTGTTCCCAAATCGAACCTGCCTACTCTCAAGGCGTACAACGAAGCCTATACCCCGCACAGCAACGATCCCAAGAGCGCCAATTGGTGGCAGAACTACCCCAAGTACTCGGTCAGTCTGCTCCGGGCCATGTACCCGGAAACGGACCAGGAAGTTTCCTATACCTGGCTGCCCAAGGCCGAAAGTGGCAAGACCTATACATGGCTCCAGCTTTTCGATGCCATGGATAAGGAAGAATTCCGGGGATTTTTTGCCTGGGGACAGAATCCCGCCTGCAGTGGTGCCGATTCCAACAAGACCAGACGGGCCATGACCAAACTGGACTGGATGGTCAACGTAAACATCTTTGACAACGAAACCGGTTCCTTCTGGCGTGGGCCCGGCATGAAGCCCAGTGAGATCAAGACAGAGGTCTTTTTCCTGCCTTGCTGTACGTCCATTGAAAAAGAAGGTTCGATCACCAATTCGGGCCGCTGGATGCAGTGGCGCACGGCCGGTCCCAAACCCATGGGACTGACCAAATCCGACGGGCATATCATTTGTGAGTTGGCCCAGAGGGTCAAAGACAAGTATCTGGAAGACGGAGGTGCCTTTGCCGGTCCGATTCTGAATCTGGATATCGACACCTGGCAGGATGATCACGGGTTCAATGCCGAGAAGACGGCCAAGCTGATCAATGGGTATTTTCTCAAGGATACCACTATCAAAGGCAAAACCTACAAGAAGGGCACCCTGGTTCCGAGCTTTGCCTTTCTCCAGGATGATGGCTCCACCAATTCCGGGAACTGGTTGTATTGTAATTCCTTCACGGAGAAAGGAAACATGGCCGCCCGGATGGACAAGACCCAGACAGAGATGCAGGCCAAGATCGGTCTGTATCCCAATTGGGCATGGTGTTGGCCTGTCAACCGAAGGATTATCTACAACCGGGCTTCCGTGGATCTCAAGGGCAGGCCGTATGCCTCTGAAAAACCGGTCATCGCCTGGAACGCTGCGGCCAAGACATGGGAAGGCGACGTGCCCGACGGCGGATGGGCTCCCGGGACCAAATATCCTTTTATTATGCGCAAGGAAGGTTTCGGGCAGATTTACGGTCCGGGGCGCAACGACGGTCCGTTCCCCGAGCACTATGAACCCATGGAATGTCCTGTGGACAGGAATCCCTTCTCCAAACGGCTGCGCAGCCCCGTTGCCCTGCATTTCGACAACGAGGAAAAGGCTGTCTGTGATCCCAGGTATCCCTTTGTCTGCAGCACCTACCGGGTTACCGAACATTGGCAGACCGGACTTATGACCAGACACACCCCCTGGCTGCTGGAGGCTCAGCCCCAGATGTTCTGTGAAATGAGTAAGGAATTGGCTAAACTGCGCGGGATCGAGAATGGAGAAAAAGTCATGCTCGAAAGTGTGCGCGGCAAGCTCTGGGCCGTGGCTATTGTAACCTCCCGGTTCAAGCCTTTCCATGTTCTGGGTAATACGGTCCATCAGATCGGCATTCCGTGGCATTTCGGCTGGCAGTTCCCTCAGGACGGAAGCGGAGGCGACGCAGCCAATCTGCTCACCCCGGCCGTAGGTGATCCCAACACGGGAATCCCGGAAACCAAGGCGTTCATGGTCAACGTACGCAAAGCAAAGGAGGGTGAGATCAATGCCTAAAGCATTTCTTGTAGACCTCTCTCGGTGCACGGCGTGTCGGGGTTGCCAGGTTGCATGCAAGCAGTGGCACAAGCTCCCGGCAGAAAAAACAAAAAACATGGGCAGTTACCAGAATCCTCAGGATCTGTCCTTCACAACTTATAAACTGGTCAGGTATACGGAACAGGATGCCCAGGACGGCGTGAAATGGCTCTTTTTTCCCGAGCAGTGCCGTCATTGTATTGATCCGCCCTGCAAGTACATGGCCGACGATTATGACGAACGGGCGATCGTCCAGGATCGGGATACCGGTGCGGTCATCTTTACCGATTACACCAAAAAGCTTGGTGACCTCGACCCCCTGGATCTCTGCCCGTACAATATCCCCCGCCGTGATCCCATAACCGGGGTCTGGAGCAAGTGTGACATGTGTCTGGACCGGGTTCAGAACGGGCTTTTGCCTGCCTGCGTTCAGGCCTGTCCCACCGGAACCATGAATTTTGGAGAACGGGATGAGATGCTCGCCCTGGCTGAGAAACGCCTGGCCGAGTTGAAGAAAGACTATCCCGATGCGCAATTGCTTGATCCGGACAGCGTGGGTACGATCTATCTCTCGATCTATCCGCCCTCCTGGTATCACAATTTTGCCGTTGCTTCGGCCAAGTATCCCAAAACCATGAACAGGGCCCAGGCCCTGGCAAAAATCTTCCCGGCCCTTAAACGCCGGGTTGGATAGACACCCTCCCCTTGTTGCTGGACCGCCCACTGTGTGGGCGGTCCTGTTTGGAGAAACCATCATACAAAAAGGGCATCCCGTTACGGGATGCCCTTTTTGTATGTTTGAGCGTGGAGGGGGGATTGAATAAATTTAAGAGAGTCGAGAAAATTGAGAGGGTCAACGATCAAGACACAATAATTACCTGAAATATGATGGCCGGCGAGAGAGTTTCAAATCGCCCGAAGCGGGGTGAGCCGGCCATGCGAACAACTCAGCCCTGGGTCGACGTTTGGCAGAGGTTTTATTACCGGGCAAGGGCGGCAGTGACCTCGGCAAGAATCCGTTGTGAGATATCCTTCATAGCCATGCTCATGGCCCGGGCCACACCGGAGGGGGATTTTGTCGGACAGGGTTGGACGCTTTGAAAACAACGCTGGAACAGGATGCGTTGGCTCACATCGGGTTCATCGGCCTGTGACAGGGTGACGGTCACTTCAAGAACAGATTCCCATCCATCGGCATGGTCCTGCTCGTAAAAGGCATCCACACTGCCGCTGAGGACATGCGTGGGCGAGAGTTTCATCCCGGGATCGTTGACCGCCAGGAAGCTTCCGGATCGGATGAAGTCCCTGCGGAGAAACGCGGTGACCAGGTCAGCCGGATCGGCATGCCAGCGGTGGTAGGCATATTCGTTTCGCTCGAACGGGGTGTCCTTGAAGACGATGCGTACGGTGTTGTAGTCGGGAGCAATGGCAAAGCGGGGGATATCCAGCACAACGGGAAGAGCGGAGGTCAGAGGCGAAACCGGGGCATCGTATTCCAGGGTATAGAAATCGATCTTCGGGGGGGTGCGACCCGAAGGCATGCAGCCCGTGGCGATCAGCAACAGGGAGACAAGCAGGAGAAAAGAGATGGTCGAGAGTTTCATGGTCAATGCTCGCTATGAAAGGGTGGTCATTTTTCAATTTTTCGGGGTTCAGGCGGGTCGCTCATGATCAGACGGGAGGGTTGATCCTTGAGTTCGTCTAAAAGACGGTTCAACCCCTGACTGGCCTTTTCAAGGTTCTGCAGGGTCACCAGCAGATGTTTCTGCATGGCCTCGAGATTGTCCTGGCTGCCTGCAACCATGGTCGTTCCCTGGGTAACAAAGGTGGTCGTCTGAGCCACGGCATCTCGCAGCTCGTGAAGAGTGGCGTTGACAGCGGGTTCATTGGTGGCGATCAGCCCATCGACCCGGACAAGGAGCGCTGTGGCATGTTGCAGCGTGGTTTTGGTCTGCTCTATGACCGTGTTGAGTGCCCGGCTTGCGTCGGAGGTCGAGGTCAGGGTGGATTTCCAGCCCGGGTTGTTGACCAGGGCATCGATATCTTGAAGGGTTGTTCGGGCATCTCGGGAAAGCTCGGCCAGAGCGAGATCATCGATGGCGGTATTGAAGTGATCCAGGCTCTCCTTGATCCCATCGGCGATTCCCTTGAGATCGATCTCCAGAAGACGGTGGTACAAAACGGAGATACTGTTCATGACCTGGGTTATGTCCGACGGGGTCGAGGGGATGACCGGATAGTCGGTTTCAAAGGTGAGGATGGGGGATTGCCCGGGACTGTCCTGGGAGCGGATGTCCAGGTTGACGAACATGCTTCCGGTGATCCCCACGGCACTCAGCCGGGCCTCGGAGTCAGGCTTGATGGTGACGCCCTTGTCAATGTCCATGATCACTTCGATGAGTCGGGAATCAGGGGCTACCTGAATGGAATTGACCCGTCCTATGGGAACGCCCCGGTATTTGACCGGCGAATCGATATTCAATCCCTGTACGGATTCGTCAAAAAAAGTGACATAGGTCGCTCCCCGGTCCAGAAATTTGGTCATGCCCAGGGTGATGATGATCACCACGCCCAATGCGAGTCCTGCAACGACAAAGAGTCCCACGGTAAATTTGGTTCTGGCTGTGGCCATGGATGGTCCTGTTGGAAAAAAGTGCGCAGGGCACAGGGCGCAGATTGTAGCCTGCATGGTGCGTCTGGGGATCGTTGAAACGATTTTTATCACACACGCGCAGGTTGTTGAGTGATGAGCCGGTCGGTTCGTACCCGAGGCGCTCTATCGTATTGATCACATGCATGCACTCCAGCCGGATCAGGGGGTTGAACGGGATGTTCCCGGTTTGCGGTTGAAAAAATGATTCACAAACGGATTGTCGCTGTGATCGCGCAAAAATCGCGGATCTCCCTGGGCGATGATCGAGGCGGTTTCCTTGTCCAGCATGATCGCTTGATGGGCAATGGCATAGATGGACAGGAGCTCGTGAGAGACGATGACCATGGTGGTTTTCAGGGAATCGTTGATCTCCAGGATGAGCTCGTCCAGCTCGGCCGAGGTGATCGGATCGAGCCCGGCTGAAGGTTCGTCCAGGAAGAGAATGGCCGGATCAAGGGCCATGGCCCGGGCGATAGCAGCCCTTTTTTTCATCCCGCCGCTGATCTCCAGGGGGAGGTGATCCTCGAATCCTCGCAGTCCGACCTGACCGAGCTTGACGCAGGCCAGATCACGTACCGCGTGCTTGGGTAAATCCGTGTATTCCGCGATGGGCAGGGCCACGTTCTCGGCCAGGGTCATGGAACCGAGCAAGGCCCCGCCCTGGTACATGACACCAAATGATTGCAGAATTTTTCGATAACTTTTCTGATCGTTCGGATCCATGGGTTTATCTCGGATGAAGATGTCACCTTCCAGGGGAGCATGCAGCCCGATGAGATGCTTGAGCAGGGTGGATTTGCCGCATCCGCTGCCCCCCAGGATAACGAAAATTTCGCCCCGGTTGACCGTGAAACTGGCATCCTCGAGCAGGATGAGTGAGCCGAATCCCATGGTCAGGTTACGGACATCTATGGCCGGAGAGGATGGATCGGACATGCATTTAGTACCTTATTCAGGATGTTCTGTTATAAAAAAAATTGTAGCTATTCAGGTCAAAATTCAGCAGGAGCAACAGACTGGAATATATCGTTAGATTTGAGTGCCAGCCCGTAAATTTCAGAGATTTAAGAATTTCAGAAATTTTAGAAATTGAGAACCTGGACGCTAACCGCTTGTAATTTCTTAAATCTCTTAAATTTCTTAAATTCGTAATTCTGATTCTTGGGAAATGCACCTGAATAGTTACAAAAATTTTTATAACCGCTTGAACTTAAAACTTAAAACCTAAAACTTCAAACTGCTGCCAGCCCGCATTAGCCCCAATAGCGTTGTATCACGGCCAGAATGGAGTCGGCCAGAATGATCAGAAAGATGGACGTGACCACGGATGATGTGGTGGCACGACCCACGGCGTCGGCGCCGCCGCGGACCTGAAATCCTCTGAAGCAGCCTGTTCCCGCAATGAGGATGGCAAAGAGCATGGTCTTGAACATGCTCCAGACGACATCCCCCGGAGAAATGGTGTTGATGGTCTGGACCATGTAGCCGTGGGTGGTCAGATCAAGCATGGTTACGCCGACCACAAGACCGCCGGCAACGGCAAAAAGATCTGAAAAAAGGGTCAGCATGGGCAGAACGATGAGCGTGGCCAGGAGTCGCGGCAGAACGAGAAAGACCGTGACATCAAAGCCCATGGTCGTCAGTGCGTCAATCTCTTCGGCAACACGCATGCTGCCTATTTCTGCGGCAAAGGCCGATCCGGAGCGACCGGCAACAATGATCGCGGTCATGATGGGCCCGAGTTCGCGGACCATGGACAAACTCACAAGAGAGGCTACATATATATTGGCTCCGAATTGTTCCAGCTGAACCGCAGACATAAAGGCCATGATCAATCCGAGCAGAAAACTGATCAGGGCGACAATGGGGAGGGCATCGGCCCCGACCCGCTGCAAATGGATGAGGGTGTCGTTTCCACGCAGCCTGCGGGGATTGCGGAGCACAACCACGAACGATAGGAGCACATCTCCCACGAAAGTAAGCATGGCTCGGGAGTCATTCAAAATGGAGATGGTCGTGTCCCCGAGTCCTTCGATCCACCCCGGTCGATCTTGGCCCTGATCCGGGGGAGGGCAGGCATGTCCGTTGTTGCGGACCATGTTCACGAATCGATCCATGCCGGCAGGAACCTGGTCGAATCTGACCAAATTGTCGGACAGGCGGGCTATATGCATGAGAACCACGGCCCCGAAATCATCCATATGGGTCACTTCCTGCATGTTCACGCGGACCGGGGCCCTTTGGGAAAAGGTATTTTTTCGGGAAAGGGACTGGATGAGCGCGACACTGGTCGATCTGTCCACCGGGCCTTTGAGGGCGATGGTCAAAAAATCGTCATCCACGGAAACGGCGATACCGGAATCAGCAGGAAGGACGTGAGAATGGGTCTGTGTGTTCATGGGATGGCCAGCGGATGGCTGCGCGCCTGCGGGAAAAGATGTATGGACTCCGGATACATGACCCGGGCGGTTTCGTCCACCACGATGAAGGGGTACCTCAGGGCTCGATCGTGTTCTTGCCTTTGCCCGCCATCTCTTATATTTATTTGTGTTTGGGAGAAACATGCAGGGGCACAGCCCCAAGGAAGAGTGAATGAAAAAAAGATACATGCAACTCACGGTACTGACCATATATTTGTGTTTGGTTGGCATGTTGTCATCCGGATGGACTTCGTCCGGAATGCCGAAGCATACACCTGATGCCCTGGACCAGGCACTGGAGGCCATGCTTTCGCAGGTCAAACCCTCGCCCCCGGTTTTTACGGCCGGTGACGAGGTCGATCTGCTCGTGGATATGGTTCGATCGAGTTCCAACGAGACCGAACTTGAACTGCCGGACAAGGAGAGTATGACCTCTGCCTATTATCCGTTTTCGGTCAAGGTATCCATGGATCGTCTTTTGAGATACGGATACAATCCCGATCTGCCCAATTATATTCTGGCCCCGAACACGGTACGTCACGGAGCATGGACATCGGTAAACGGCCAGGACAAACCCCTGCCCAGGCTCTGGGAGCATCTGGGTCACCTGGACGAGCCCGTTGTGGTGCATGGCGTGGAACACGAAGAGATCACCCCTGATATGTCCACGGGCGGGTATTACAGCTATGACATGGATCGGGCCCTGATCCTCCTGCCCCATGAAGCCGGGCCGGTGCTTATTTCCATCACCAGGCAGGACGACAAGTCCGATGTGGGCAAGAAAGGGGCTGTGGTTGGCAATGATGCCGACTGGCAGTATCTCTATTCCGGTGTGGACGGTCTGACCAAGGGCGGACTCGGATGGGTCAGCTCATACATGTACGGTGCCATGTCCGTGACCATTTTTTGCGAGGTTCCCACCCCCGAGGGGATGACGATCAAGGCCGGGGTCTTCAAATGGCTTCGGGCCGGGTGGGCCGGAATCAATATGGTCCGGCCCCATCACATCGAGGAGGGCTGCGAACGCTTTGCAACCGCCATGCAGGCGATTCTGGAGAGTCCTGAGCTGCCTTCCGAGGACGTGATGGCGGAGCAGGTCGATATCTGTGAAAATCTGACTCCGGGCGAATTGCGTGGGCTGGTCAAGCCGTATATCGAACAGATCAAGAACGTGGATGACCCCGTGGTTCGCAAATCCCCGTTCAAGAAAATGCTCGATTCAGGAGAATATCTGGCAAAGATGCCCAAGGAGGACATGGTCAAGATTTTGGTCCAGGGGTATCTCAAGGAGATCCTGGGCCAAGAGAGCCCTGTGGACGCCTCGGCCTGCAGAACCCTGGCCGGACAGCGGACTGCCTCGAAACGATAAGGGGCCTTTTCCTGAAAAGTCAGGTAGCTGGAAAAAACAGGGAGTGCCGGTTGCGATCGGTGCTCCCTTTCTTTATGTTCCCTTCATGGCTTTGAAACTATCCGACTGTTCGACCAGCTGGGTTTCCATGTGAATCGTCATCATGAGGAAAACGTTATGCACCTACCTGCCGTCCTGGACGATTATGCCTCTCCTCCTGCCCATCCCGGATTTATGGCCCGGCAATTTCCCAGTTTGTGTTTTTATACCCGGGATCTGTTCCAGATCGCCAGGGCCTTTGTGCTTATCAAACAGCGTTCCTTTACCCCTGAAAAATTTGTCAGTTGCAGTTACGGGATTGTCCGCTCGCTGGAATCGGTGGGATGCCGGGTTGCCGTGGAGAATGCCATGGCTCTGGACAGGGCCAAAGGTCCGTGTGTGGTCGTGGCCAATCACATGAGCACCTTGGAAACGTTTGTCCTCCCCTGGATCGTTCTTCAGCACACGAGGATGACCTTTGTGGTCAAGAAAGGACTTCTCAAGATTCCTTTTTTCGGGGCAGTCACGTCCGGATGGGATCCCATTGCCGTGGGTCGGGAAAACCCCAGGGATGATCTCAGATGCGTACTCGAACAAGGGGAGCAACGGATCGAATCAGGACGATCCGTGATTGTCTTCCCTCAGAGTACCCGGATGGTCGACTTTGATCCGGCCCGGTTCAATTCCATCGGCGTCAAACTGGCCAGACGGGCCGGTGTCCCGGTGGTTCCCCTGGCACTGAAGACCGATGCCTGGGGAAACGGCACGTGGATCAAGGACTTTGGCCGGATCGATCCGAACAAAACGATCCGGTTTGCCTTTGGAGAGCCCATGGCCATCACGGGGAACGGCAAGCAGCAGCACGAGGCCTGCGTGAATTTTGTGCGGGAGCGATTGGAGGCGTGGGGTAAGTAGAACAATGTTCAGGACAAACGAAAAAGGCCGGGAGAAATCCCGGCCTTTTTCGTTTGCGATGGTGCAAGATCTATTGACCAATGGTCGGCCTGCCATGCTTGTGCGACCGGCCATGACAATCGGATCAGACTTTGATCAGCGGCTTGATCTGCTCGAATATTTTCGGGCCGATTCCCTTGACCTGCTGCACTTCATCAACGCTTTGAAACGGGTGTTCTGTCCGGTAGGCGATGATCCGCTGGGCAATGGCCGGGCCGATACCGGGCAGGGTCTGCAACTGCTCCTGTGTCGCCGTATTGAGGTCCACCTGGTCAGCGCAGAGGCCTGTTCCGATGCCGATACAGCATATCGAAAAAATGAAAACAAGGGTTGCGATACGGGTTTTGATGGACAACATGTGAATCCTCCTTGTGCGGTGAAAGTGAGAGAACAAAAAAGTGTATCACAAATTGTGATACACATGCCACAAGGAGAACATTTTATCCACGAAAAATTTATTTTGTGATGTCTTACATTTTTATTTTGTAAATTCTTAGCGCTATAATAAAAAGATAGTGCAGCAAGTAGCGTATGTCTGACAAAATAGAGCGGTCGGAAAACTCGATGAGTGATGCAGGACCACTGCAGACGGGAGGTCGGAGCTCCAGTGAACCTCACCTGATCGGCGGGCTCGGTGAACCAGGGGGGCATTTGGGCGCTGCTTGTTTGTTTTGTGTAATCTCTTTGTATGGCGGGATGTATTATTCTTGGAATATGGATGGGTTCGGCCGGCACAGCTCGAGAAGCGTGTCCCAATCGTCAGGAGGGTTTCCTTGTTCGAGCATTTTGGTGAAGAGAGCATAGGGGTCTGACTTGCTGCCCCCACTGCGCAAGGAGTGTGTATCGTTGACCCAGGCAAAGACGATAACTTTTGAACGGGAGTCGAAACGGAAAAAAAGTCGAAAGCGTCTGCCGATTTTGGCTCGTCTCCAGTGCCGATGTTCTGTTCCCAAAGTGTTGCCTTGCCGGAATCGATCACTGTTCGGATCTTGGGGAATCACGTCCATCACGAGATGAGATAGGGCTGCATAGAGTTTGTACGTCGCATTCGAGCTCAGCTCATGGGGGCGTTTCTGTTTGATCCGGCTGACGGATTTCGCAAGTTTTTCGATCTGATTCACAAAACCGTCATGGAAGAGCAATGTCCAGCCATGTCGCTGCATTACAGATCGACCTCACCATCAATTTCCTCGTCCAGGTCCATGGGGGCATCGAGCATGGAAAGCATGGATTTTTGCAGGTGCTCAGGCAGGTTGCGGACATGTTTTCCCGTCCGAAGATCCTTTTCGACCAAGGTGAGAAATTTGGCGATGGCGGGGTCTTTGTGTTCGTCCGTTCGCAAACGACGGACCACGATCTGCTCGCCCTGGAGTTCGAAACTGAGTTTGTTGCCACTGGTAACCCCAAGAGCGTTGCGGATTGACTTGGGCAGGGTGACTTGCCCTTTGGACGTGACTGTTGCTGTTTCCTGAATGGGCATCATGTGGGGCCTCCTGGGTTTACATCTGTGTAAGAATTTTTTCTTACACGGTCAAGGAGAGGATATGTGTTCGGTGGAGCGTATCGCATCTTACGTCTTCTTTGGCTGCTCGCTTGTAGCGGGGTGTGCACCTGAAGGGGTCCTCTACGCCTTACGCTTGCAATCTCTTCATGGCATAGACCCCGTTGGCTCCGCTCATGGGGGTGAATTTTCGGGTGTCCTTTGATTTCAGAAGGTGTTTGATCTGGTCGAAGACCTCCTGGACGAACTCTTTTGATCCGAGGATACCGGCGTCCGAGAAGTATCTCGTCCGGTAGCGGAAGAGCTCGAACCGTTTGAGCTCGAAATTCTTTTTTCTCTCCCTGGCTACGATCCCGGCATCCATGGGCTTGCCCTTGCCCGTGTCCACCGCTCCGGTTTCATAGACAAATTGTCTGTAGGACCGGAGGATTGTAGCGGGTTCGTGTTCGCCCCACTCCTTCATCCCGAAATCCATGGAGAGCAGGTTCTCCCGGTTGTTCGTCTGGACATGATAGCCAAGTGAGCACCAGCGGTAGTCTTCCGGGCGTTTGACGATCCCGGCACGGATGGGGTTCAGATCCACATAGGCCAGGAGATTGACCAGGGAATGACCGTTCTGCACGATCAGGGATTTGAACCGGTCTCCCCAGAAATAGCCTTTGCGGTTGTGGAGGGCGTTGTAATAGCGTGTGAAATTCTGTTTGATATCCTTGATGAGTTTGGAAAGAGACGACCACCTCTCCCTGAAATCGGCAATGGTTTTCGGGGTGATTTCCCGGCCTTCGGGGAACCATTTTTCAAGTCGCTTGTTCATCTCTTCGTCTGAAAGATGATCCGGGGGATGCATGCGCACAACCAGATGAAAGTGGTTCGACATGATGCAGAAACCAAGGACCTCTGCGAAGTAGAACCGGCAGAGAAACCGTATCGTATCGAGGAGATGGTCTTTTTCTCTGTCTCCAAGCGGAAATCCATCCAGAGCGGTTCGAGAGATGACATGGTACACGGTCGGGGTGTCGGGACGAACAAACCTGGCGATGCGCGGCATGTGAAGACCTCCGGAATTGGGGTGCAGGAGGAAAGAGAGCGACAGCTCGAAAAGCCGGATGCGTATGAAAATGAGGAATTGAGATGAGAGGTATCAGATGGATCGAGTTATTTCAATATGGAACCTGTCCCCATGTTCTTTCTGATATGGAACCTGTCCCCATATTCGCTCTGTTGGGGTGTCTGAACGAACAAATCTGGCGATGCGCGGCATGGGAAGACCTCCGGAATTGAGGGTGCAGGAGGAAAAGGGACAGCAGGTATCAGGGAAAGGGTTAAGGTTTAAGAGTTAAGGCCTGATTACGCGGGTGCGGATAAAAATGAGGAGTTGAGATGAGGGGTATCAGATGGATCGAGTTATTTCAATATGGAACCTGTCCCCATATTCACTTGACTTACTTATCATGGATGTCCCCATAATTCATGCGCGGCATGTGAAGACCTCCGGAATTGGGGTGCAGGAGGAAAGAGAGCGACAGCTCGAAAAGCCGGATGCGTATGAAAATGAGGAATTGAGATGATGGGTAACAGATGGATCGAGTTATTTCAATATAGACCTGTCCCCTTATTCAATGATTCACCAAAACAAAAGGTCGGGAAAAACCCGACCTTTTGTTTTGGGTAAAGCGGCGGTGGAAAAACTATTTAATTACGTCAAACTAGAAGCGGTACTGGAAACCAGTGGCGATCTTCCAGATAGCGTCACTTTCTACGGATCCGCCATGATCTTCGTCATCCAGATCGGGGTTGATGTAGCCAAGCTCAAGAGCGGCAACAAGTTCTTCGAAGATCTGGTACTTGGTGACCAGGTCGACTTCAAAGAAAGAATCATTTTCAGACAGGCCAGCAGAGCTACCCAAGCCGGGAGCATCTACTCGTCCAGCACCGCGATAGAGGTCTTCGTCATTGGTACCCTGAGCATAGATAACCTTCAAAGTATTGGACAGCTTTTCGACGAAGGTAATATCCTTCAAGGCAGCACCAATGGCCCAGATACCAACAGGAGCGCCAACGGCGACTCCGTCAGCACTGTTCCAGAACATGGAACCGTAACCAACGCCAACCGAAGCGCCCCAGTTGGCATCGTCAATGAAGGGCATGAGTTCACTGCCATCTGTTGCGTCATCGTCTTCACCCGTGCCGTATATGAAGAACAGCTCAGGAGTCATCATGTCCATTTTGTAATCAATGGCCAAGTCGAAAACGTAACCGGCGCGATCGTTTTGACCACAATCACCATCTACATTACCATACATAAGATCACCAGCGACGACAATGGGATCGAACATGTCAACACTGAAGTTTGCGCCCAGCCACATGGCGGACAGATCGTCAGTAAGAGGAAGTTTCGGGTTGGAAGCGACCAAGCCTTCTGGCGTATCATCGAGGGCGACAAGGGCTTCTGTAGCACCTTGGCCAATCCATGCATATGCAAAGTACGGGATCACGGAAAAACCGTCAGCGGTCACAGGGAGAACCAGGAGGGCAACATCGACATCGTCGCCTTCCAGTTTGTCAGTTCCTTCGTCATAAGGAGTATCCAGGTCGTAACCACGAACCCAACCGGCAGTTATGGCGAACATGTCGTTGATCTGTTTGGAAACGAGCAGACCAGCAGCATCGTCATCCAGGATGGGGTTACCAAATATGCCAGGAAAGGCAATGGTCTGCAAACCGGCCTTGACGTTGATGCCAGCAGTGGGCTCTGTAAAATCAAGGTAGGCATGTTTCACAACGAGGGAATCTCCATCAGTGCTGAGATCGCCTTTTTTGTATTCACCCCAGTATGTGTTGCTTTCAATACCAACAACAGCCTTCAAATTTTCATTGGCAACAAAATCAAACCAGGTGCGCAGACGCTGACGAGCGGTGAAGTTATCGCCATCACTTTCGTCAGAGTTGTGGTCACCATTGACCAGCCAGTCGCCATGCACATCGAGTCCGCCGCGGACATTGAGTTCCACAGCGGAAGCCGTGCAAACAGTGGACAGGACAAAAAGTGCTGCCACTGCGAGAAGTGCTACACGTTTCATAGGGATACTTCCTCCTTGTGTGTTGGTTAAACAGATTTCCATCGCCGCACCCGGATCGAACCGGGTGATCAACCTCTAGCCACAAGCATTGTCGGATGCAAGGACTTTTTGACTCTTTTTTGACAAAAGTTCAAAATTTTGTACGGTACAAAATTTTGAACCAACTCAATTGTCAATTATGTGGTGTCAACTCAAGGGGATAACTGAGAAGCATGGTTCGTTTGTTCCCAAGACCGGTTGCGCCGGGATGGGTTAGAATACAGATAACAAGCTCTTCGTTACCGTCATTGTCTGTGTCGGCAATAGCATAGTCGATGATTGAGCCTTTTATTCGTCTGGTCTTCCATGCGAGATTCAAACCGATACCATCCCAGAAAAGGGTATGAATTTCACCTTGAGCAAACGAGCGGTAGGCGTTGAAAAACTGTGATGCTACAGAAATATTGTGCCCGACAAGAAGTTCAAACCGATCATCCTTGTCTAAATTTATAGGCAGGAGCCTAGATGGCACAAAATAGTAATTTTTTGGAATCCCTGCCTTTTCTGGAACCGGCAGGCCGGGTAATCCTTCACTGATTTCCAGCCCCAACGAGGAGGACGCGTAGCTTTCACTTGTGGCAGCCTGGAGATTGTTCTCGGAGCTGTACACTTCAAGGTGATCGTGACTGTTGCATCGGATGATTTTGTAATCACCATTTTCCGGGAGGAAGGCGACGCTGAAGACATTGGATTGGTCCGGAAGATCCAGCCTCCGCCCTAGAGAGTATTCCCCCGACATCTTGATGACTTCATGTACTCCGGGTTTGAATATTCGGGTTACACCTTGTTTCTGTCCCAGAAGTGTTGGCATGAAATCTGGGGGGGTGCGGATCACGTTGAGAAAAAGAGGAATTCTGGTGGCTATTTCTGTAAAAGATCCTTGATTGTAATTAAGGATGAAGGAACGTGGTTCTTTATCGCAGATGGAAGAAACAATGATTTCGCTCAGCCCATCTCTGTTGGTATCCAGGAGATTGATGTTGATATTTTGTGTGCTTATCGGCCCTTCATAGGTTGCCACAGCCATGAGGCGATTGTTTTCGTGCACGTATGCATGGACGAAATGATCGCCAATGATAAAAATTTCATTTACGCCATCGTTATCAGCATCTCCAATTACCATGCCCTGGGATACGAAATTGAGGGACTGGCTCCGCCATCTTCCATTGTCCATGGAGGTCGCCTGGTATTTGATGTTGGGGTTGAGGTAAACTTCCTGCCCACTCGTTGCCTGGTTAATGACCAGGTTGGGATTCATCTGATTGACTGTATTGGTCTGTTGGGCCGGTTTTTCCTCGGGCCGTTTGAAGACATCACCGTTGATCTGCTTGGCGGTGGTCTCCAGGGACGGTATGAGTTGGTCGATGGTTGTCTGGGAGGCAAACGGGGTGGTGGTGCCTTCCTTGTTCATCAGCTGGACGTCCAGGCTGCACTCCTTGCCCATGATGGTCACGCTGCCGTAGACCAGATAGTCGGCCTGAAGACCGGCCAGCCCTTTTGCGGCCGCATCCAAGCCGGTCACGGGCGAGGGGATCTGCTCCTTGACCACGTCCGAGGAAACCGGGCTGAAATGGCCGGGCCAGGTCAGCCGGGTCTGGAGCATGGAGGGAATGCCCTGCTGGAGATAGCTATAGGTTTGCGGACCGTGCACGCCGAACGGGGCCACGGCAAAGGTCCTGGCCTCCTCGGCCAGGGCCTGGGGCGAGAAGCTCAAAAGACAGAAAAGTATAAGTGTAAGACGCAGGATCATGGATATTCCTCCAGACAGGGGTGGGCGGATACAGGTCCGCTGATTTTTAACGGGAGAAGATGGGAGACTTTTGGTTGGGATGGGGGGGATTGTCAAGGAGGACTGTTTTAAGTGTTAGGTTTTAGGTGTTAGGTTTTAGGTTTTAGGCTTAAAAGAAAGGAGACGGGAAAAGTGAATGCTTAGCGAGCTTGCGAGGTTAGCAGACCTTATGCAAAGCTGACGGGAAAGGAGAATGGAAGTAGGGGCGAACCTTGTGTTCGCCCAAACCGGAACGAGCAGGAGGAAAAGAAAGGAGACAGGAGAATCCCAGAAAAGTGACAACTAATTTTTAGGACTCGACAATGCCAGGATCGGTCGGACAGTTAATCCGACCCGGACGGGGCAAGCCCGTCATGCTGTTTCACGTGGTTGGATGACAATACATGTATTCTGTTCCAGTGAGGAAGGTTTGTTGACACGTACGTCTCAGGCAACTAATTTATAGTATTGATTCGAGCTACGAGATGTTTTTTTGATTTGAGGAGGTAGCCATTATGCCGACATCGGTGCGATTGTCACAGGAAGACGAGCGACGGCTTGATTCCCTTTCACGAGAAACAGGGAAATCCAAGGCGTTTTATATTCAGGAGGCCGTTGCCTCATATCTTGATGATATGGAAGATTTTATTTTGGCCGAGAAACGGCTTGATGAGGTCAAAAAAGGCCAGGCACACGTTTATACACTTGAAGAAGTGGAGCGGGAACTTGGCTTGGAAAATTGAGTTTGTCCGAGAGGCCAAGAAGGAGTTGGCCCGGATAGACAGAAAGGCCCAACGTGATATCCTGCATTTTTTAAAAGAGCGCATCGCAACGGCCGAGAATCCTCGTCAATTCGGGGCGCCTTTGAGGAAAAATCTTTCCGGATTGTGGAGGTATCGTGTTCGTAATTATAGGATCATCGCTGATATCCGGGATGATCGGTTGACGGTACTTGTCGTGAGAGTGGGGCACCGGAGACGAGTGTATGGCGGTCATTGAATTGCTTCCTTCAGAGAAAAGAGAGTAGGAAATCCATGGTTTCCAGACGAGATTTTTTATTCAGCGCGGTGCGCCGGGTACGGCAGAATATGGATGATGTGGTTTCGGTTGCGGCTCCGAAGCCTGCGAAGCCGGTTTCCGGGATCGGCAGGGAGATTGGCGAGGCGGACCGGCTTTTTGGCGAGGGGGAGCTGGAGCTGGCTCGGGAGGGGTACAAGGGGGTTCTGGCCAGGGAACCACGACATGTGGAGGCCCGGGTTCAGCTGATGGTCTGCCATTACCGGCTGGGCGATCTCAACCCGGCCAAGGTCTGTGCCCAGCAGGTGCTGCAGAAGAATCCGGAAAATCACACCGCTAAGCTCTTTCTCGGCCTGGCCTGGGCCAGGAAAGGCAATCTGGAAAAGGCCATGCAGGCCTGGGAAGGGTATTTCGACATGAACAACCGCCACGTACTCAGGGAGATCAACGTGTACAAGGCGCTCTTTGAGGAGGGCGAGGAGTTGGACTGCGAGGAGGTGGTTAGGGAAATCGAGGAAAGTGCGGGGTGCGCAATCAGGGAGGCAGGAGACAGGGAGACAGGAGACCGGAGACAGGAAATGGAAAAGGAGTGAATGATCGCATCACATCTCTTTGGTTTTTCCCTGTGTATGTTCGTCCAAAGCCTGGGCCGCGAGATCGAGCATCGGTTGAGGGTGCTCTCTAAGAATTTTGTCCCATTTCTGTTCATTCCGGATGTCTTGAACGTATTGCCGCAGCATCTCAACCGCTCGAGTTCTTTGGGATTCGTCGATGCTTTCGAGAATCGTGACCGCAGTCAGTATTTCAGGCGATTTGTTCGCGAAGGATTCCATAAGGTATAACTCTTTTTTTTGATTGCCCTGCATAGGTTTTCCCTTTCGCAGATGTGGATATCCGCAAGGGGTACCCCTACCATTTTGTCCTTTGTTCGGGAATCTCCAGCCTGAACGTGGTGTTTTCTCCGTCTGTCACAAGATCCACCTGCCAGCCCGCCTGAGCGGCCAAGAATCTGACCATGGGAAGGCCGAGACCGAGGTGGTCGGGTTGGGTTGTTGCGTACTCCTTCCAGGGATCGAGATCGTTGGGGAAGGTGGTCGGCGAGGTCAGGGTGAGCACGGCTCCCTTTTTGTGCGGCGCTATTTCCATGTGCACGTTGTGTGGACCTCCCGGGTTCTTGATCTTACAGGCCTCGATGGCGTTTTTCAGGGCCTCGTCAATGGCCAGGGTCAGAATGAAGGGGGGGAGCTGAAGCGTGGGGACGGACTCGTCGCACGCAATGGTTTTGACCAGTTTGTGCTTGTAAAAGAGGTTGTTGGTCCAGAATCTGTCCACCCAGTCCATGAATTGACTGAGATCGATCATGGCGACACCCTCATCGGTAAAAAAACTCAACTGCTCGTTATCTTTGAGTATCTCCGCGAGTTTGCCGACCGCCTGACTCAATCGGGTGCATTTGGGCAAAAGTTCGGCCGCCAGCATGTCCGGCTGTCGGTTGATCTTGCTCTGAAAGAGTTCCAGCTGCATTTCCAGGACATGGCAGAAATTGTTCGCGTTGTGGGTCATGCCGGGGATCTGCCTGCCGGCATTCGCAGACAGGTAGGTCCGTGCCAGATTCATCCAGTCTTCAAAGGTTTTGTTCATTGTCGTTCTCCCCGGATCATTTCTCGCTGTTCCCTGAATACATACTGGATGATGGCTTCGCGGTCGTTGTCCCGGATGGTGGTGAATTCCAGGACCCAGCGGCTGTTGGTTTCCGAAGTCTGCTCGCGCCGGGTGATGGTCCCTACCGGATTGACCAGATAGAGGGGAAAGCGTGACAGGGTGATCACCAGTTCCAGATGATCTCCAATACGCAGATCATGGGGCGAGATGAATTGCAGATCCGCGCCGCTTATCTGGGTGATGGTTGCCTCAAGGGGATAGTCTGCCTGAATGGAGTCCTGGTGCAGGAGGCCGAGAATGGTGTCGAGCTTGGTGTTCATGGCCTCGAGGTAGTCGATCAGGGGGACGGGAATGGAGGTTCGCTGGAGTTCGTCGCGAAGATGCGAGACCCCCTGGCAGAAGCCGCCTCTGAGTTCCGGACGAGTCGTGGGCGAAGCGACCTTGCGCATGAAGGCCTGAAGTGCGGTGTCGATGCGGGAGTAGGTTTTGCGTTCGGTTTCCATGTCGCTCCTGTTGGGCCGGTCTGTGGGGCACGTCCTGGTGGCACGGCGCGCCGTGCCCCTACGATATGGGTTAGAATCCGTTGTCCTCCACCTCGACATGCATGGCGTGGACCGGGCAGATGCGGGTGCATTGGCCGCAGGCCGTGCATTTGTCGCGGTCGAATTCGATCCGTCGGGTTTCGGCATCGAGATGCAGGGCGCCGGTGGGACAGAGGGCCGTACACACCCCGCAGTGCAGACAGGATTCCTCGTCGCGCGAGATCTGCTGGGCCACCGGGGTGACCGTGATCTCGTGCTCCTGAAGATAGGTGATTCCCTGGTTGTAGTCCTCTTCCCTGCCTGAAAGTTCCAGAACCATATGGCCTTCGTGCCGGGGATTGATCCTGGCCTTCAGGATGTTGAAGGTCAGGTCGAAGCGCTTGGCCAGGTTGCAGATGACCGGATTGCCCGAAACGATCGGGGGAAAGGAGAGGGAGATGATGCGACTGTAGTTTTTCATGAAGGTATGATTTTTAGAAATTTTAGAGATTTTAGAAATTTTAGAGATTTAAGAAATTTAAGAGATTTAAGAAATTTAAGAGATTTTAGAAATTTAAGAGCGTTGAGAAATTGTGGAGATGTAAAAGAGTTGCGTGACTATTCGGCCACCGATGGCCCGAGCAGACGCTCGGCGTTCCCAGGGAAAGACACCGCCTCGTACCGAGTTGTCGTGCTGTCTCGTTGGCATTATTCCTTTTTCTTTCTCCAGGAATGCTCGGTTCCGGCGCGCAGGCGTTCGATGTTGTCCCTGTGTTTCCAGAAGACAAGGGCCATCAGGGCGATGGACAGGATGAGCAGGGAGAACTTGCCGCTCAAAAGAATGAAAACGGGCAGGATGGTGGCCAGGCTCAGGGAACCCATGGATACGTAGCCGCTGATGATGATCACTCCGGCAAAGACCAGGATGGCCCAAAAGATGGAACCGGGGGCCAAGGCCAGGAAGACGCCGACGGTGGTGGCCACGCCCTTGCCGCCTTTCCAGTTGAGAAACACGGAATACATGTGCCCCACGACAGCGGCCAGCGCGGTCAGGGTCAAAAAGGTGGCCGAGTCGGAGAAGCTCATGGCCAGGATGACCGGGAGCCACCCCTTGAAGATGTCCAGAAGCAACGTCAGAATGCCATACCCCAGACCGCAGGTTCGGGCGATGTTGGTCGCGCCCGTGCTCTTGCTCCCCAGGGTTCGGGGGTCGGTTTTGCAAAAAATCTTGGCGATGAGCAGACCAAAGGGGATAGCTCCGAGAAGATAGCTGAGTCCCAGCCAGAAGAGAGTTACCATGATCGTCTCCGTAGAGGGTTTTACGTTTGCAATTTAGAAATTTTTGAGATTTTAGAGATTTTAGAGATTTTAGAGATTTAAGAGATTTAAGAAATTTAAGAGATTTAAAAGATTTTAGAGAGTTAAGAAATTTAAGAGATTTTAGAGAGTTAAGAAATTTTAGAGATTTGAGAAATTATGCATGGGGACTGCCTCTGCTTCTCAACTTCTTGAAATCCACGAATTTCTGAACTTCGATTTGAATTTTTTCTTTAGAACAAGACAGAGGCGAGCGCAACCATGTTCCTTGCGTTCCTTCGGGCCGACCTCTTATCACTCTTCACCTGAATGCGCATAGCCGGCTCGCCCCGTTGCGGGCGGATTGAAACTCCCTCGCCGGCCATAGCGAGCTCGGCCCCGGGATGAGCTCGGGGACACTCGGAAAGCGGGAATCAGACGGGGGAATACGGGCATGCCGTATATGGGCCCTCTCGTGGGCCTCCGAGGTCGCTCGTTAAGGAGTCACTCTTCCCAGGCCTCGGCAATGCGTAGTTCGTTGGCCAGGGGATCGACCTTGCCGATGCGGATGGAGAATCGCTGGCCCAGCTGGACCTTGTCGCTAAAGATGGATTTGGGGGCCTTGAGAAAGAGCTGCTCCTGACTGAGCGAGAGGGTGACCATTCTGTCGGTATGCTCCACGACCTCTCCGGTCCAGCGATGGGCTGGGGCCTGCTGCTTGAAAAAGAGATATTTCCAGTACCGGGGGCGGAAGCGCTGGATCTTGCCCACGGCCTGGGCCCTTGCACTCAGATAGGGAAGAATGGATCCAATGGACTCGGCTGTCCACAGGGGTTCACCCGTGGTGATCACGGAGAGGACCTGGGAGGAATTGATGAAGTCTGCATAGCGCCGCAGGGGCGAGGTGATGGGGGCGTAGGCCTCGACCGCCAGGGTGGCGTGGCGCTTGGGTTCAGCCTCCATGATCGAGGGACCCATGCATTTGATGAGCCTGTAGATATCGCAGGGGGCGGACCAGATGCCCGCACTCTCCTTGGGCAGAGTGATGTTCTGGGTCCTGAAGATCAGGGGAATATCCTTCTTTGTGGCCCATTGGGCAATGAGGGAATTGGCCAGGATCATGAACTCGCTGACCAGAATCTGGGCCTGATTTTCCTCGTGTCCGGGGGCCATGAACACCTCGATCCCCTGCTTTGACTGGATCAGAGAGATCCTGGGATCGGGCTGCTGCATGATCACGGCACCCTGTTCGATACGTCTTGTCCGGAGTGCCTGGGCAAGCTCATGGGCCGCCTGGAGCATGGGCTCCGGCCGATCGGAGTTCAGGTTCTCCTGAACCCGGGTATAGCTCAGGTTGCGGTCCAGGCGAACCCAGCCATGTCTGGGCGTGGATTCCAGAATTTGTCCCTGGTCGTCCAGGTCAACGCCAAGGATCAGGGCGGGTCGGTCCTGTTTTGCGTGGAGACTGAAGAAATCTGTCCCCAGACCCAGGGGGAGCATGTTCGCGGTTCCCTCGGGCAGATACACGGACGAAAACCGTTCCATGACCGTTTTGTCCATGGCAGAGCCGAATTCCCACCCCAGGGCCGGACAGGCCAGGATGATCTCCAGGTGATATCCCTGCTCGGTTCGCCGGATACAAAATCCATCGTCAATGTCTTTGGTGGAGGACGAGTCAATGCTCACCGCATCGGTGCATTCCACGGGCTCGGCCATGGCCTGGACCCGGGCACGCAGTCGTTGGACATCCCCTTCAAAGGGGGCTGACCAGGCGGCATCCTCCCAGACATAGCCGGCCTGTTCCAGAAGATAGTTGTAGTGGGCAGGAACGATCCCCCATGCCTGGGCCAGAAACAGGGCCAAAAACGGGATGTCCGGGAGACCTGCGGTCATCTTTTTCCACAGAACCTCGGTTTCGCCTTCCTGACGCAGGCCGATACGATCCAGAAGCAACGCTTCGAGTTTGCAGGCTGTTTCCGGGTCCGGTTTGGCGGTCAGAACGGATTCGTTGCGATGGACCTTCCACAACTCCTTGAACAGGGCCTGACCCTGGGCGACAAGATGTTCCCGTTCCTGGGCCCGGCGCATCTCCTCGGTCCGTTTCTCCACCGTCTCCAGGGGATAGATCTCGAAAAGGGGCGGCGAGAACTTGAAATGGGTCTTGGTGGCCAGGAGTCTGCGTCCCAGGGCGGCCATGCGGTCCGCATCGGGATCCTCCCAGAGGAGTCCGGCCAGCCAGGAGAGGGAGGCCTGGGTGATCTCCCCCTGGGCGAGTTCCCACAATTCCATGGGATCGATCTTTCGGGCGAGTTCCTCCCGCCTGGCGTCGAGGGTTTTGAGGGTCTGCAGGACGTCGGACCGTGTCGAGGACTCGGGCAGGCAGGGGCCTGTCCATGGCAGGATACGGGCCGCAGGAAGCTTCATGTCCCGCTGGTTGATGTTCACGAGCCTGACCCGGCCGGTGTGAACCTCCTGAACCCACCCCATCACGGGCTGGTTGTCCTGGATGTACTCAACGACCATACCGGCACGAAGGGGGGCGAAATGAAAATTTGTCATTAGTTCCTGATAAAAAAAAGAATTATGCGGTTAGAGAACGCATATACGTAGGTAAAAGTACGTAAAAGTACGCAGTGCGCAGTGCGCAGTACGCAGAAAAAACATCTTCTGTAATCTGTTTTCGAATCTTCAAATGTGCGTCAATTTTCGGGCAGCCTGAAGCAGATCCCGCTCGGAGTAGTTTTCACTGCGCACTGTGTACTGCGCACTGTGCACTTTAGAGCACTGGGCCCTGCGCACTTTTGCGCACTTCTTTCACTAATGCTTGAACGACCGTTGTCCCGTGAAGACCATGGCCACCTGGGGGACGGCTTCGTTGACGGCCTGGATGACTTCGTGGTCGCGGATGGAGCCGCCGGGCTGGGCAATGGCGGTGATGCCCTGGGCCAGGGCCACGTCCACCCCGTCGCGGAAGGGGAAGAAGCCGTCCGAGACCATGACCGATCCGGGCAGGCCCCCCCGGGCTTCGGCGGTCCGTGCCATGATGTCCTCGAGGATCTTTTTGCCGGCCTCGTCCCTGCCCGCCTTTTCCTTGAGCTCGTACAGGGAGCAGCCCTGTTCCTCAAAGGCGAGATTGTCGGCGTATTTGGTGTAGGCCTTGGTGATGGCCAGTTCCACGCATCCGACCCGGTCCTGCTCTCCCGTGCCGATGGCGGTGGTCACCCCGTTTCTGGCCATGATCACGGAATTGGAGGTCACTCCGGCCTCAACGGCCCAGGCGAACACGAGGTCGTCGGCCTCCTGTCTGGAGGGGCCCCGGGCGATGAAGGTGGAACCGTCCTTGGTCGTGGCCTGGGCAGGCAGAAAATCGTCCGAAGAGAGAATGGCATTTCTAAAGGAAAACTGGGCGATGATGCCCCCGTCAGTCAGGGACTTGAGATCCAGAAAGGGGGTGTTGACCAGGGTTTCCAGGCTGGCCAGGCCGGGGATCTCCAGGATACGTAGATTCTTGCGCGATTTGAGGGTCTCCACGGTGCCGGGTTCGAATGCGGGTGCGGCCACGACCTCGAAATAGCCGCCTCCAATGATTGCAGCGGTCGCCGTATCAATGGGCCGGTTGACCACGATGGCTCCGCCGAATGCGGCGATGCGATCGGCCAAAAAGGCTTTTGACAGGGCCGTGTGGATACCCTCGTCCGACCAGGCCGCTCCGCAGGGATTGTTGTGTTTGAGGATCACGGCCGCGGGTTTGGCAGTCAGGTATTGAAGGATGTTGATCCCGTTGTCCACGTCGGTCAGGTTGATCTTGCCCGGATGTTTGCCCGCCTGGATCATCTGCTCTTCGGTCATTCCGGAGACCAGGCCCTGACCTGCGCCCCGGAGAGTGACTCCGCCCAGTTCGAGAGCACCCTGTCTGAGTTCGTACAGGGCGGCGGGCTGGTCGGGATTTTCCCCGTACCGGAGTCCCTGTTCCTGGTCGTTGATGGTCCAGGTCCGTTTGTGAAAGGTCAGGGTGGTCTCTCCCAGGGTCAGGGTCATGGTCGGGGGGAAGGGGTCGGATTGGATGGTTTTATACATGTGTTTCAGGTCGCTCAAAGTGGACTCCTTGTACTATTTCCTGGCGGATGGGTGGTGAAGATGGCGGATCACGAGCCGGATGTTTTGTTTGTTACGGGTGTGCCTCTGATGAAGCGAATGTATCTAGCACATGCCATATCGAGGGGCAAATGGGCCGGTGGGTGCCTCCCCGGAGCGATTTGGTTCCCAGGCCGGCTTGCCCTGTTTCGAGTGGATTGAAACTCCCTCGCCGGCCTCGTACCATCGGGCCGTTGCTCCATAAAAGCATATATTTCCATAAGATGTCTGGCAACGGCTCGATGAACGATGCCTGGCTCGGTCAGACAGTCAATCCACCCGAAACAGGGCAAGCCGGCCTGGATATTTCAGGTGGTGCGGGGAGGATCGATTTGTTTTGTTTCGAGCGGATTGAAACTCCCTCGCCGGCCTCGTACCATCGAGCCGTTGCGCGGAGGACAGGTTGGTGCCGGGCTTCACTTTTGCTCGAACAGCGGGGCAAGATCGATGCTTTCAGGGCGGTTCAATCTGACCAGTCCGGTCAGATAATAATAGTAATAGCGGATCGAGTCCACGTAATCCACAGCCTCGATGCCCCGGCAATATCCATGCGCGGCATGCTGGAAGTATTTCTGGTAACTGAGCAGGGGAAAGACCTCTCTGATCTCCCGCCAGGAACGGCCGTCGCGGCCGAGCTGTTCAGCCAGGGTGATGGCGTCGGTCAGATGGCCCATGCCCTGGTTGTAGGCGGCCAGGGCGAAAAACAGGGTGTTCCAGGGGTCGAGTTCGAGATATTTCAGACGGTCCATGAGACTTCTGAGGTAGCTCACCCCGCCCCGGATGGATTGTTCGGGGTCAAGACGGTTGGAGAGGCCCAGCTCCGTGGCTGTGATCCGGCTGATCTGCAAGAGCCCCCGTACGCCGGTCTTGCTGGTGGCCCGGGAGTCGAAATGGGACTCCTGGTAGATCAGGGCGGTCACCAGCAGGGGATCCAGCTCGTTTTCACGGGCGGCCTGGGCAATGGTTGCCCTGTAACGCGGAAGTTTGTCATTCAGGATCGCTGTGAAGTGGGACAATTCATAATAATCGGTCTTCCCCGGGAAAAAGCCGAAATAGCGTTCCTCGAGCTCCCTGAGAAAGGGGGATGAGGGCATAGCGGACCAAAATCCGGCCAGGTGATTTGCCAGAAGATCGGAGCGGGTGGCCCAGATCCACCGGGTCGAGACATGGTGGTGAAGTTCGAAGGCGGTTCTGATTTCCGGGAAAAAAGGCTGCCAGAGTTCAAATGCCTCCGCCCCGACCACGGCGAACCGCGTTCGGGTCGTGGTCATCTCTTCAAGCAGGGGGCGCATGGCCGAGCCCACGGGAGGGGGGTCCATGAGCGAACAATCAAGGACATTGTCCAGGGTGCGCAGGGCCGGGAGCATATCGGGATTGCGTGAGATCGGCAGGGTGTAGCCGCAGATCTCCTCGGGACGAAGCAGGTCATGTTTCCATTTGTTGTGGATGATGACCGGATGATTGGTTCGATAGCTCGGTCCGGCAGCGAGGTTATCCGACAGGGAGGTAAAGACCGGTTCGCCCGTGTGGATGAACAGGTCGGCCCGGTTGTTCTCCAGTGCTTCACGTCCTGCACGGGCTGATTTCACCGGAATCCATGACGGGGAGAGATGCAGGTCGCGACAGAATCGATCGATCAGTTCCCGGTCGAATCCGGGTCCGTACGGGGAGAGCTGCGAAGTGACGGTTTCGCCGGGAATGAAGGCCACCCGGAGAGCGTCAGGCCGATCCCCGGTCGTGACGAGCCGGCCGACCAGAAGGGCCTCGACGATGATCAGGGCGAGTATATGCAGGGAGAGAATGAGAGGTGTGCGCATGGGTTCGGCATGTCCTAAAGAAGGGGGCCGTGTTTGGCAAGACAAGGAACAGGTCTGACCAGGGCTGATTGGTTCTCCTGGCCGGCTTGCCCCGTTTCGGGCGGTTTGAAACTCTCTCGCCGGCCTCGTACCATCAAGCCGTTGCTCTGTAAGCGCAAGCCTATCACTGGGATGCCAGGCAACGGCTTGATGAACGATGCCTGGCTCGCTCAGACAGTCAAACCGCCCGAAACGGGACAAGCCGGCCATCATATTTCAGGTACATTAATGAGAACAAATGTGCCCTGGTAACTATTCAGGTGCATTTCCCGGGAATCAGAATTGTAAATTTTAGAAATTTAAGAGATTTAATAAATTACAGGCGGTTAGCGTGCAGGTCCTTAATTTCTAAAATTTCTGAAATCCTTAAATCTCTAAAATTTACGGGCCGGCACTCAAGTTTAACATTACATTGCAGTCTGTTCCGCCTGATAAATTTTGACCTGAATAGTTACGTGCCCTGCAGACCCGACAGTGCTGATTGGTTCTCATGACGCTTGGATGCGAACAGCTTTGTCCCGGACGGAAAATCTTGCACATTGACTTTGTACGGCCCGTTTTTTAAGCAAAGTTGCTATTTGCCGTCTGCATGGGGACTGTGATCATTTTCAAGGAGATATGTATTATGTCAAATACCGTGGTGATGGGAGCGCAATGGGGCGACGAGGGGAAGGGCAAGATCGTTGATCTGCTCACTCGAGAGGCGGATCTCATTGTTCGTTTTCAGGGAGGAAACAACGCCGGCCATACCCTGGTCGTGGGCGATACCAAGTGCATCCTGCATCTCATCCCGTCGGGCATCCTGCATGCCGACAAGATCTGTTGCATCGGCAACGGGGTGGTTCTCGATCCCGAAGTTTTCTGCAAGGAAGTGGACGGACTGGTGGAACACGGCCGCACGATCGGCCCGGAACATCTCATGATCAGCAAGAAGACCCATGTGATCATGCCTTATCACAAGATGCTCGACGCCGCCCGGGAAGCCTTCAAATCCGGCACGGACAGGATCGGCACCACCGGTCGGGGCATTGGTCCCTGTTACGAGGACAAGGCCTCGCGTATGGGGATCAGGGCCGGTGACCTGGTGGACAAGGACCTGGTGCGCAGCAAGATCGTCAAGGGGCTGGTGGAAAAAAACGCCTTGTTTACGTCCCTGTACGACCTCGAGCCCCTCAAGGCCGATGACGTTCTCGATGCGATCTGGCCCTTTGCCGAGCGCACGGCCGCCTATCTCGGGGATGTTTCCGGCATGATCCAGGAGACAGCAGCCAGGGGGCGTTCCATCCTTTTCGAGGGTGCGCAGGGGACCCACCTGGACATCGATCACGGAACCTATCCCTTTGTGACCTCGTCCAATACCGTGTCCGGAAATGCCTCGGCCGGCGGCGGATGCGCCTGCAACATGCTCGATCGGATCGTGGCCGTGGTCAAGGCCTACACCACGCGGGTGGGCAGCGGTCCGTTTCCGGTGGAACTGGGCGACCATGCCGGGGCCTTTCTCCAGGAAAGGGGTGGAGAGTTCGGAGCGACCACCGGCCGGCCCAGACGGTGCGGCTGGCTCGATCTGGTCATCCTCAGGGAGTCTGTCCGGCTCAATGGTCCCACGGATATCGCCCTGACCAAAATGGATGTTCTGGGCGGTCTGGACGAGCTCAAACTGTGTACCTCCTATACCTACAAGGGGCAGCAGATCACGTATCCCCCCCAGGAAGAGAACAGTCTGGCCCGGGTGGAGCCGATCTACGAATCCATGCCCGGGTGGAAGGAAGACATCAGCGGATGCTCGAGCTTTACGGCATTGCCCGAAGCGGCCAGAAATTATGTGCTCCGGGTGGAAGAACTCCTGGGGGTCCCCATCTCTCTGGTTTCCGTCGGACCTGACAGGGATCAGACCATCAGACGATAGTTCATCAATGCATATCATGCTACCCAAAAAGCGGTCGGACTCTGGAATGTCCGATCGCTTTTTTTGTGCCCAGGAATTGTTCCTGTGACGGAAAGCTCCCTTTCATCCTCCACGCACCCGGCCGTGTGATCGCTATTTCCCGGATCAATTCGTTCTTCTGGCCGGTTCGCCCTGTTTCGGGCGGCTTGACTGTCTGACCGAGTCAGGCATCGTTCATCAAGCCGTTGCCTGACATCCTATTGAAAGGCTTGCGCTTACAGAGCAACGGTTTGATGGTACGAGGCCGGCGAGGGAGTTTCAAGCCGCCCGAAACAGGGCGAACCGGCCATACTGTCTCAGAGGTCTGAACAAGAACGGGTTTGTCCCGGCGCCGCCCCTGTTATCGTTGCATCCCTGTGTGCTTTTGGGTAGATGGGAGATTCGGTTCGGATCGCAGAACGATCCCCATGTACATTATCTGGTTGAACACTTTGCATCCCTTCTGGACAATCATGATCCACGTCACGTCCCTTTCCTACGCCTTTGGGTCCCATTGGGCCCTCAAGGATATCTCCTTTTCCCTGCACCAGGGGGATTTTCTGTTTCTTGTCGGGCCTTCGGGTGCGGGCAAGACAACCCTCATGCGGGTGCTGCATGGCGCACTGCCCCTGCAGCGAGGGCAGGCCAGGGTGGCCGGAATCGATCTGTCCACCCTGCGTGCCGGTCGCCTGCACCGGTTGCGCCGTCAGATCGGGGTGGTTTTCCAGGATTTCAAGGTGCTGCCGGCCAGGACGGTGTTCGACAATGTGGCCCTTCCTCTCCGGGTTCGGGGGGAAAAGCCCGCCATTGTTCAGCGTCGGGTCCGGGCGGTCCTCAGGAGTCTCGAGCTGGATACCAAGGCCCTTTGCCGATGCCAGGAACTTTCCGGGGGTGAACAGCAGCGGGTGGCCATTGCCCGTTCCGTGGTGGTCAAACCCAAGATCCTGCTGGCCGACGAGCCCACGGGCAACCTGGATGCCGATTTGGGCAGGCGGTTGATGAAGGTCTTTCATCAGTTCAACAAGCACGGCACGACCATTGTTTTTGCCACCCACAATCGGGACATCCTGGCCAATACCCCGCATGCGAACATTCTCTATCTTCGCGACGGCGCCCCGGTTGATCCGGAAAACGCATCCGGAAATATCTCCCGTCAGAATCTTTTTGCGGAAAAAACTTCCGGCTGTCACGGGGAGGGATGAGATGAGCGGTTTGCCGGGACTTTTCAAACAGGGCATCCGGGATATTTTCCGAACCCCCTGGGCGTTGTGTCTGACCATTGCCGCTGTCAGCCTGGTCGCCTTTCTGGCCGGGATGTTCCTCATGCTGGTGAACACCCTCGAGGATCAGATCCTGCGCCGTCAGGCCGAGGTGCAATTTCAGGTCTACTGGCAGCAGGACAGTGACCTTGAAGAGGTTCGGGAGGTCTGGCAGTCTCTGGACGAACTCCCCGGGCTCATCACGAGCAAGACCTTCTCTCCGGACGCAGCACTGGACGTTCTCGCCCAGGCCTTTGAAGATCAGGTCGATCTGGCAACATTCAAGACGGCGAGTCCCCTTCCCCCCACCGCGCTCTTGACCTTCACCCTGCCCGAAGAGGATCAAAACGGCTGGGCCAAGGCCATGCTGGTCAGGCTGAAATCCCTGCCCCGTGTGGACAAGGTCCATTACAATCCGTTGAGGATCGATCTGGTGCATTCCTGGATGCGGGTGAGCAATACGATTTTCTGGCCGGTGATCTGTTTCTTGATTCTTGTGGTTGGTCTGGTGGTGGGTAATACAATCAAACTGGCCCTGTTCCAGCGCAGAGATGAAATAGAGATTCTTCGTCTCGTGGGCGCGAGTCGTTTGTATATCCGCTTCCCCCTGATCGTGGGCGGGGCTGTCCAGGGACTTCTCGGGGGCATCCTGGCCCTGGGGCTGCTGGGGCTGGTCCACATGGGGCTGCAGGATATGCTCTACTTCCCGCCCCTTTGGATCGAGGTTCCTTTTCTCTCGCTGGAGGAGATCGGGGGGATGCTCGGGGTGCTCATGTTCGTGGGGATCATCAGCAGTTTCGTGGCTGTGAAGGAGGGGTGAGAACCGGTGGGATCAGTCGGCACACGATGTCCTGATCATTTCGGCCATGACCGTACCCGTATCGATGACCGGGAGGCGACTGATCGCGCGGATTCGTGAAAAGACACTTGTCAGATGGGTGCAGCCCAGGACGATGGCCTGATTGTTCTGCAGCTCGGCCAGGGCAACGAGGTCGGCAAAGGGAAAGTCTTCAAAGGCCTGATCGGCGGGTTTTTGTTCGATGATTTTGACGAACGCGAGACTGGAGAAACCGGTCACTTCCATATGCCTGTTTTGGGCCACGAGCAGGGTTTCGATGTCCGCCAGGGTATGCCCGTTGGCCGTGATTAAAAAGATGCGCTCCCATGTGTCGGGAAGTGTCGTGTACACATCGAGTGGGGTGACAATGCGCAGGGTGGTTTGCTGCTTGAGCCGGTCGATATCGATACAGGACGCCAACGAATTGCAAAAGACCATCACCCCGTCAAATCCCCTGTGTTCCAGCCGGGACACGGCATGCTCCACCCGCTGTTGCAGTTCCGCGGCGTGACGATATTGAAGGAGGTTTTGTTCTTCCGGTGTTCGGGCCATGGGTAGAGGATGACAAAAAATTCCGGATCGCTCCAGCATGGAGCAGCCCAGGGATGTATCAAAACGGGTTCCTGCGATGACGGCGATTTTCAAACACACGCTCCTTGGCAAGGGGAATGTTCAGAATGTTCAATTTTTGAAAATGTACCTGACCAAGTACAATGTATGTGCAGCATGTACGTCAACTGGTGTGTACTCATTGCGAAAAGGGATGTGTAGCGCATAACCTTCCCCTGCCGCAATACAAAAGCACGGATCAATCATGAAAAAAATCTTCTGCTGCCTGTTGTTTCTCCTTGTTACGGCCTCCCCAGGCCTGGCTGCCCGCGATGACGGGTTGAGTGCCCGACCCGAGGGTGAACATACGGGCCCTCTTTTTCGGATCGGTTATCTGGAAGGCGGCCCCTATATGGATTATCAAAAGAGTTTTCGCGGCACGATCGCGGCCATGGCCGAACTCGGCTGGATCGAACCCATCGATCTTCCCCCGACCAAGGACCCCAACGAGACCCGGGCCCTGTGGGACTATGTGGCCGAGCATGCCAAAAGCGACTATCTCTGTTTTCTCAAGGACGGATTCTATACGTCACAGTGGAACGCTGATGCGCGCTCGCAGACCAAGGAGAACCTGCTCGCCCGGCTGAACAGGGACAAGGATATCGATCTGATCATGGCCATGGGAACCTGGGCCGGTCAGGATCTGGCCAATGATCGCCACCACGTTCCCACGGTGGTCATCTCCACGAGCAACCCCCTGCAGGCCGGGATCATCACCAGTCCCGAAGATTCCGGCATCGATCATCTGCATGCCCAGATCGACCCGACCCGGTATGAGCGACAGGTTCGCCTGTTCCATGATGTCATCGGATTCAAGCGGTTGGGGCTGGTGTACGAGAACACGCCGGCAGGTCGCGCCTATGCGGCCGTGGATGAGGTGGAAAAGGTGGCCCGGGAAGAAGGGTTTAACGTGGTGAGTTATGAGGATGCCTTTGATATCAAGGATCTCGATCTGGCGTATGAGCGTCTGGTCAAGGCTATGCAGACCCTCGCTCCCAAGGTGGACGCCATCTATATAACGGCAAACCGGGGGATCCAGGAGCCGAAAATGGAGACGATTCTGGCCCCGGTGTTCGAGTACAAGCTTCCGACCTTTTCCCAGGCCGGTTCCCGGGAGGTCGAACTGGGGGTGCTCATGTCCATTTCTCAGGCAGGACATAAATACATCGGAGCCTTTTATGCCTCCACCATAGGCAAAATCATCAATGGTGCCGTGCCCAGATATCTGACCCAGATCTACGAGGAGCCGCCCAAGATCGCCCTGAATCTGGAGACAGCCAAGAGGATCGAATATAACCCTCCGTTTGATATTCTGCTTTCAGCTGACGAGATCTACGAAAAAATCGAACACGTTCAATAACGCCGGGGAGAACGCTCCTCTGCCATATCAGGGACACTGCACAACGGATCGCGCAGTGTCCCTTTTTTTATGTGATGTCGAAACAGGGCATTGCATCGCCGAGGCGGGCCAAAATCCGGTTGTTGAGTTGGATATATTCCTGATGGGATTGCAGGTGGGGGGATAAAAACGGCGCAAAGGTTTCTGCAAGGGCGGCCAGGCTGGCCTCTTTGAGGGGCAATGCGGCCATTTTTTCCAGATGCCTCGGGGTGATCCCGCCGCCGGCCATGAATTCGACCCTGCCCGCCGGGACGCAGGTGGTGTCGGGATAACGGGCCATGGCCAGATTGTGGCCCGAACAGAAACCGTTTGTTCGAACCCGGTCGACTTTCTTTGCCCTTTCAGTGCATCCACAGCTGCGAAGGGTTTTTGAGATGCCTGCCTGCATGGCGGGGAGGTATTCGGTCTGATAGATTCCCCCATGGCAAACACTATTCCGCGCCAGGGACAGAACCGTGTAGCAGGTGAACAGCGATGGCAGAATGCGGCCCTCTTGCAATGCCGTGGTGATTCCTTCGGGTGTCCACGCCTCGCCCCGGGTCTGGGGGGTTGATCTGACAGGAATCAATCGCGTGCCGGTTTTTTCCTCGATCAGATCCATGGGCATTTTGCAGCCCTTGTGGTCGATGGTCCAGAAAAAGAGGGTGCCCCTGGTTTGGTTATGTACGGGGAGTCGATTCGAGCGGATCGCATGTAATCCCTTGCGCGACCAGCAGCCCACCATGCCATCGAGCATATTTGTCAGGGTGGTGCACAGGGCCGTATCGAAAAAAAGGGCATGAACCAGGGAGTCGGCGTCGTTCAGATCGTTTATCAGCAGGTCGGTGCAGATTGTTTCCAGTCCCAGGTACACCGGCTGGGGCAGGATAGGTGAGAGTTCAGGGGAGAACATCGGTTGCCAGGCCCGGGCATTGAGCAGCGTACATTGGTCGGTAAAATGTGTATGCCCGAGTGCAGCCGGATAGATCGTATCGAGCAGTTCGAGAACGGCCTGCTTTTCAGAGGGCAGCAGACAAGAGGATTGTCCCCGGACAATGCTTCGGGCCTTTTGGAGCATTTCCGGGGTGTAGGCATCCAGTCTACCGGCCAGGGTATGCTGCATCCGGCGGGGAAAGATCGGGATTTTGGCCGCTGCCCATTTGTTTTCGTTGCGGCCGGATGGAGTCTGGATTTTGCGGGCCAGGAGCATCCCCTGGGGATAGGTCAGATTGTTCAAAGAGACGTTTCCACAGGCCAGAACAGGAAAAAAAGGATGTGCTTTTTGGGAATGACGCAATCGGGCCAGGGCAAAGAGCAGGGTGCCCTGGAGAGTCTGGGAGTAGCAGTCCAGGCCCAGATGATTACTGGTGAGAACATTGGGCATGGCCTCGAGATGAGCTGTGAGGCGGGAGGCGGCCTCCGTGCCGAGAATACGGGCGGTATGGCTGTACACGGAGTGAAACAAGGGATCGTCTGTCCCCAGGGGAGTGGCCCAGGGTGTACAGAACGCTTTGGACCATGTTCCCAAGGAAGTGGCCCCGCGGGTTCGGATCAGGTCGTCCAGATGGGGGCGATAGGAGAGTACCTCCTGGTGTATGCTGTCAAGAGAGCGGGAGTTGGGTTCCACGGTCGGACCTGTTTTTTCCAGCGCAGCGGATCGATACGGATTCTGGTTGGAATATCCGGGGGCCTGGCATGCCCGGATCCGCTGCCTGCGGGATGGGATGATTGTTTGGTGTTTTGAATCAGGATTGTCCTGTTGTGTTCTGTGGACTGCCCTGGTTATCGGATCCGGCAAGGATGAAGAAGATGGCCGTGACCAGAAGATAGACCATGCCGGCGGTGACGATGGCCTTGTTCATTCCGAAAAGGGTGATCAGTCCACCAAGGACCAGGGGACCCAAAACCTGTCCGATCCGTTCCGTGGCGCTGCACAGACCCATGGCCTTGTTTTCACCAAAGGACTGTGTTGCCTTGAGATTGAGGGCATAGGCATTTTGGGAGGCAAACCCCACGCTGCTGGAAAGGCCGAAGAAGAAGACCGCAAAGGTGGCGGCGGTCAGCCCGTCCAGAAAAAGATAACAGCCCATGGCGGCTGCACCCAGGATGCCGGCCAGAAAGACAAAGGGTTTTCTGCTCCCGGCCCGCTCGATAAGTCGGCTGATCATGGGGGCCAGATAGACCAGGCAGATGCCGTAGACCATGATGATCCGCCCGATATCGGCCTGGGACGCTCCCACAAGGTGAAGATAGACAGGGAGGGCGTAATTGATGAATCCGATCAGAACCAGGGCGCTGGGCACGATACTGAACACAAGGAGAATGAACACGTTTTTGTTGCCGATATAGGTCTTCAAGCCCGAGGTGGAGGCGGGCATCATCTTTGTTGCGCTGCCCTTGATCGGAATGCCGAACATGGGCCTGAAAAAAATGAGAACAAGGATCAGGGTGACAATGAACAGAATGCCGGAGACCAGAAAGACCGGACCGTAGCCCAATCGGTCTGCCATCATGGCCCCGGCCGCACTGCCGCAGATGTTGCCGGCATAGACACCGGCGAAAAAAGTGGCCAGTCCCGACGCCTTGCGGGTTGGATCGGCATGTTTGAGCACGAATCCCTGGGAACCCATAAAGGCCATTCCGAACCCCACACCGCACAGGCCCAGGGCCAGGATGTAGCCCAGGGGATTTCCTGTCAGTCCGGCGGCCGAAAACCCTATGGACATGGCTCCGAGCCCCAGGAGCAGGGGTTCATGCCAGCCTCGTCGTTCAATCCAGAATCCGGCCAGAACGATGGCCAGTCCGGCACCTGCCATCTGCATGGAAATAGGCAGCCCCATGGTCATTTCCTTGGATAATTCGAACATTGGTTCGTAGAGCTGTCCCATGCGCAACGGGATGAAGGTGAAACACAGGCTCATGGAAAAGATGACCGCGAATCCCACGGGTCGAATCAACGCGCTCTTGAAGCCCGGTGCGGGTTGTGGCTTTCCCCGCGTCGATGTGCTGAACCCCAGAATCAGGGAGAGGAGCATGATCATCTCCATGAGAAAGAGAATGGCGATGACCGCCACGGTCAGGGTGTCGAGGACAATGGCTCGGATACGTTTATCAATGACCTTGGCCGACAGGGACAATTTGAGATGCCCCTGGATCGTATGGGTCCCAGTCGGCTGCAAGGCGATGTCCAGATCGTATTCGGAATTTTCCCTTTCAGGCATGGTCTTGAATTGCGGTGGGATCGGCCCATGTTCGTCGGCCGCAAAAATGACCTGATTGTGGGTATCGGTCAGGCTGATGGAGGCGATTTCCGGAGTGACCCTGATGATATCATAAAAAAAGGTGTCCACTCCGTGCATTTGTTCCAGGTGGACATCTTTGGCCAGAAGTTTGTCGATATCCTGCTTGACCATGCTGATCACGGTCGTTGAATTGCGTTTGAGAAAGGAGAGGGATTGGTCCTTGAAAAAGACGATGTTCGACAGGCTGTAGAATATCTGGGCACATCCAAAGGCCAGAATGAGGATGGTGTACAGCCGGGCGTTGAATGAGGGGTGGTCGGACCGGGCCGGAACCACGAAAATCATTCCGAAAACCAGAATCAGTGCCGCACCTGACGTGGTTACAAGCAGAGTCGTGATATTGGAGAACACCGCCTGCTTGAGGGTCTCCTTGATCCGCTGCTTGGAAAGAACCAAAACGAGCTGGCCGGCAGGTTGCTGCTTGATCGTGATGGGCAGGAGGATGAAAACCTTGGTCGAGGATTCAAAACTTTTTGTCTGATCCTGCGCCTTGCTGTCGAGGCGGGTGACCTGACCCTGGGCTTTGAGATAGGATTGCCACGAGGACGCGGTTGTGTCCGGATTCATGGCCTGGGTGATGGTTTTGTCGGGGAGCAGGACCAGGCAGTCGGTAACGCTGGGAGCATGGGACCTGATGGAGGCAAAGAGCTTGTCCATGCCCACGAAACGCTCCAGGGGTTTGCCCAGGCGGATGGAGCGTTCGATTTTTCTGACAATGTCTCCGCCCGCCACACGGTGACGGGACAGGGCGCCCTGGACGTACATCTTTTCCAGGGAGGAGATGGTCAGCCCGGCGTTGAAAATCTGGGAGAGGGCCAGAATGGCCAGGGTAAACAGGACGAGCCGTGTCTTGAGTCCGATTCCTTTCATGAGAGGCTCTAGGCGTTGAGGTCTGCGATCGATTGGCTCACCCTGTATATCTGAGGGCGAGCATGGTGATATCGTCGGATTGCGGGGCCGTACCCACGTGGTTGCTGACGCTCTCACGGATTGCCTGAATCAGGGTTTCGGGATCTGCCTGACGGTTGACTGTCACCTCGTCAAGGAGGCGCTGGTCGGAAAACAGGTTCTTGTCGGCATCAAGGGCCTCGGTGACACCGTCCGTGTACAGGAACACGGTTTCACCCGGGTGCATGTCAAAGCTCAATCCCGTATACGGCACGCCTTCCATGCCTCCGACCACCAGACCGCTCAGTCCCTCCTGAAAGAGGGGGTGGCCGTCGTTTGTGATCAGGATGGCCGGATTGTGCCCCCCGTTGGCATAGGAGACATGTCCTGTGGAGGTGTCCAGAATTCCGATGAACAGGGTTACGAACATGGAGTTGGGGTTCTCGCGGCTGAGCTTGTCGTTGACCCTGGTCATGATTTCCGCGGGATCGTCATGCTCTTCGGCCGTGGAGCGGATCAGGGTCATGGTAATGGCCATGAACAGGGCTGCAGGCACCCCTTTGTCGGATACGTCACCAATGACGAAGCAGAGTCGATTTGTGTCGATGAAAAAGAAATCATAGAGATCCCCGCCGACCTGCTTGGCCGACTCCAGGCTGGCAAAAAGCTGGATCTCCTTGCGGTCCGGGAAGGCCGGAAAAATTTTGGGCAGGATGCCTTCCTGGATTTCCTTGGCCACGTTGAGTTCGCTCTGGATGCGTTCCTTGGAGGCAGTCACCTCCATCAGATGGGTTATGTTCTTGCGCAGTTCGGCGAGCATAAACACGAAGGCCGCAGCCAGCCGGGATACCTCGTCCCGGGATCGTGTGGCCAGGTGATCGATGGGGGTGGTTTCCGAGGATTGGGTCGTGAGATCCATACTCGGCAACTGTTTGGCGAATCCGGTCAATTCCTTGAGTGGTCCGGAAATGCGACCGGCAAAGATGAGTCCCAGGATCAAGCCGGTCAGTGAGACAACAAGGATGACCAGCGTTTGCCGGGCTACCAGGCTGTTTGCCGGTTCCTGGATTTCATCCTCAGGCACGAACGCGGTCACGTACCAGCCAAGCGGTTTGAAAAAAAAGGCCCTGGCGAGCATTTCCCGTTCACTGCCCGTTTCCTGTGCAGTGTATCTGACAAAATCTTTGTCCGTGCCGGCATTCTCGATCAAGGTGGTCATGATGGAATCGGGCAGGGAAGATTGTTCGGGGTGGATGGTTACCGGTTGCCTGGCCGCATTGAAAATGGCGATCCCGCCGGTCTGAGCGATACGAACCTTGGCCAGGGTGGTTTCCAGACCCTTGATCAACTCTCGAATTTTTTGATGTTCCTGGACGCTGATGTCATCGACGCTTATGACCGCACCGACGATCCAGCCCCATGCGTCAAAGGGGAGAAAGTATCCAAGCTGTTTGCCGGACCGGTCGCCCGGGGAATCATCCCAGGTGAAAACGGCAAAATTCCCGCCGTACATGGAATCCTGCTCACGAACGACCCGGGTGATGGTTCGGCCTTTCATGTCCTTGAGATCCCCAATGGATCTGCCGGCCTTTCTACTGTCTGGATGAAAAAGGATTCTGTCCCGGGAATCGATGATCGTGAGCATTTCTCCTGCCCCTGAACGGATGGAGGAAAAAATGCTCACCAGACGGATGCGGGCCTCTTCGCGGGTCAAAAGACCCGACTCGACCATGTCCAGATATTCCCGGCACAGGGACAATCCGGTGGAGGCCATGTGCCGGAGCTGGCTCTTGCGGGCCTGGACCGTGGATACCTTGTAGTCAAACAGGCCCTCGTATTCCCCTTTGATGGTCGTCTGGATGAGGCCAAGGGCGTTGGCCACGGAGCGGACTTCGGCCTCGAGCATGGCCTTGCCTACGTCTTTTTTGGTGAAAAAGGTGATGGACGCCCCGGTGACCACAAGGACGAAGAGGATGAGAAGGATGATCTTGGAACGAAGCGATGGGAGCATGATGACCTGGTCGCCAGGAATCAGGGTTGACGTTTACAAAAGAGTAAAACAATTCATCCATGAAGACAAGATGGTGGACATTTTCCAAATTAGGTGGTTGCGACAAAATTTCTTGACCCTGGATGATTTCGTCGCGTACTTTTTTACGATACGCTTATAATGTTGTTTTGAGGAGAAAGGGAGTAACGATCTTGCGGTCTGATCCCTTCATCTCTGTTGAAATTTTCCCTGAACCACAACCGACAAGGATTCTCATGCGCAGCAAACTCATGACCCATGGATTGGAAAAGGCCCCGCACCGTTCCCTGATGTTCGCCACCGGACTGACCAGGGAAGAACTTTCTCGTCCCCTTGTCGGGGTGTGCAATGCCGCCAACGAGATCATCCCCGGGCATGTTCATCTCGATACCGTTACCCGGGCGGTCAAGGACGGGGTGCGCATGGCCGGAGGCACGCCCATGGAATTTCCGACCATCGGGGTCTGCGACGGCATTGCCATGAATCACGAGGGCATGAAGTTCAGCCTGCCCAGCCGGGAGCTGATTGCCGACTCCATCGAGATCATGGCCACGGCCCATCCCTTTGACGCCCTGGTCCTGGTCACCAATTGCGACAAGATCGTGCCCGGGATGCTCATGGCCATGCTCCGGCTGAACATTCCGGCGATCATCGTCAGCGGCGGCCCCATGCTGGCCGGTACTCACAAGGGAAAGACAGTTGATCTGATCACCGTGTTCGAAGGCGTGGGCAAGGTGAGCCGTCAGGACATGAGCGTTGCTGAACTTGAAGAATTGGAGACAACAGCCTGTCCGTCCTGCGGATCCTGTTCCGGCATGTTCACGGCCAATTCCATGAATTGTCTCTCCGAGGCCATCGGGCTGGCCCTGCCCGGCAACGGGTCCATTC
Organism: Desulfoplanes sp. PS50; assembly: GCF_053851535.1. NCBI lineage: Bacteria > Pseudomonadati > Thermodesulfobacteriota > Desulfovibrionia > Desulfovibrionales > Desulfoplanaceae > Desulfoplanes > Desulfoplanes sp. PS50. The sequence continues at coordinate 119,023 of NZ_JBSPZA010000008.1, forward strand.
CCGCGGTTACCAGCGCACGTATCCGTCTGGCCAAGCAGGCCGGCATGCAGGTCATGAAACTTTTCGAAAAGAACATTCGTCCCCGGGATATCGTCACGGAAAAGAGCGTGGCCAACGCGGTCACCGTGGATATGGCCTTGGGGTGCTCCACGAATACGGTTCTCCATCTGCCGGCCGTGTTTGCCGAGGCCGGGCTCGATCTGACCCTGGATATTTTCGACACGATCAGCAGGACCACGCCCAATCTCTGCCATCTTTCCCCTGCCGGTGACCACCATCTCGAGGATCTGGACCGGGCCGGAGGCATTCCCGCGGTCATGTCCGAGCTCGCTCGCAAGGGATTGCTTCAGCTCGATGCCCTGACCGCGACCGGCAGGACAGTGGGAGAAAATCTCGAGGCCCTGCACGCACGGGTTGCGGATTACGAGGTTATCAAGTCAGCAGATGATCCCTACAGCACGGAAGGGGGAATCGCCATTCTCCACGGCAATCTTGCCCCGGACGGGTGTGTGGTCAAACAGTCGGCCGTGGCCCGGGAGATGATGCAGCGTACCGGAACGGCACGGGTTTTCGAGTCTGAGGAAGAGTCGGTCACTGCGATTCTCGGCGGCAAAATCCAGGCGGGTGATGTCGTGGTCATCCGCAACGAGGGGCCCAAGGGCGGTCCGGGCATGCGGGAAATGCTCACCCCGACATCGGCCATTGCCGGGATGGGGCTTGGCAAGGACGTCGCCCTGATAACAGACGGTCGCTTCAGCGGGGGGACCAGGGGCGCGGCCATCGGCCATGTTTCACCCGAGGCCTATGAAGGCGGTCCCATAGGGTTGGTCCGGGAAGGCGACCGGATCAAGGTGGACATCCCGGCACGGACCCTGGAACTTCTGGTTGCCGAAAAGGAACTTGCCGAGCGGAAAAAAACCTGGAAGCCTCTTGAGAAAGAGGTCACTTCATCCTTTCTGCGCCGTTACCGCCAGCACGCTTCGTCCGCTGCCAAGGGCGCGGTGTTCGACCGGTAAGAAAGATTTCCTCCGAGTTCCTTCATTGCAAACGTTGATTCTGAACGGCTTGATGTTTTGTCTGGCGGTTCAGGCAACAAAAAAAACAGGTCACCATGCCCTGGAACGACAAACAGGCCGACCGCTACGAACAGTGGTTCACTTCTCCCATGGGTCAATTCATTCTGGACAGGGAAAGTCGTCTCTTGCAACGGCTTATTTCCACCTGGCCCAGGCGGAAACAGCGGCTTTTGGATGTCGGGTGCGGAGCAGGGCATTTTTCCCATATGTTCTGGGAGTGGGGATTCGATGTCAGCGGGATCGATCCTTCTCCGGCCATGCTCCGGCTGGCCAGAAAACGCATGGGGGGTCGGGTCGATCTGCGGGTCGGTGTGGCCGAGCGGTTACCCTACGATGACAATGAATTCGATTTTGTTTCCCTGATAACCATGCTCGAGTTCAGCAACGAACCCGAGAGGGCCATTGCCGAGGCCGCACGGGTGGCCAGAAAGGGGGTGATCATTGGTTTTTTGAACAAACACTCCCTCTACTACCTGACCCATGTCCGGTCGAGGAAGACGGTGAAGGATTCCATGTGGGCGGGGAGTTCCTGGTTTTCGTGGTGGGAGATGCAGCGACTGATCACCGCAGCCATAGGCAAACAATGGATGCTGGCCCGGTCGGTTCTTCCGGGTCCTGTCTGGACCTGGCGAAGGCTTCCGCCTTTCAAGCAGGCCTGCGGCATTCTTTTGCCCCCGTTTGTGGGGACCTTTGTGGGCGTGCGTGTCGATCTTCTCGGCGGTCCGGCAAAAACGCCGCTCATGGCCTGGAAAACCGAACCCAGCGTGTAGGGAAGGGGGGAAGGAGTGCGCAGTAGGCAGTGCGCAGGCCGTTAGTACCTTACCAGAAGATTCTGTTATAAAAAACAAGAAAATTCTCTAACCGATTGAACTTAAAACCTAAAACCTAAAACTGCGGCCTGGCCGCATTAGTTCGGGGGTGGTCCGGGATCTTGCAGGGATGGCTGCCCGGTTTCCGGAGGGCAAAACAACTGCCCACAGAACAGGTTCTGCCTTCTGGGTATACGGAAGGCAGAACCTGTTTCGTGGGCAGTTGTTATTTGCGGACCGCTGCGGCCAATTTCTGCATGGCCGTGGTCGGATTGTCGTGCTGAAAGATGTTCCGCCCAATACTCACGCCCCGTGCCCCGCATCCCATGGCCTCTCGAACCATATCCAGAAAGCCCTTGAAATGTTCTTTTCTCGGACCTCCGGCCACGAGTACAGGGACAGGGCAGGAGCGAACTGCCCTGGCGAAGGATTCGGGGTCGCCGGAATAAGGCACCTTGACCAGGTCCGCCCCGATCTCGGCCCCCAATCGGATGGAGTGGGCAACCAGGGTGGGGTCGAGCTCGTTCACGATCTGGCCGCCTCGGGCATAGATCATGGCCAGTACGGGGATGCCCAGAAGATGGGCCTCGTCCGTGACCATACCCAGGTCGATGAGCATGCGGTCTTCGCAGTCGTTGCCCAGATTCACATGCACGGAGACCGCGTCAGCACCCAGGCGAACCGCTTCCTGGACCGAACAGACCAGTGATTTGGCATAGGGCGGGATGGCGTGCCTCGTCCCTGCGGAAAGGTGGACGATCAGATTCATGCGCGGGTCCATGTCCGGGGCCAGGGCCGCGGCCATGCCCTTGTGCAGGATGACGCCCTGAACGATGTGCGGGTCGAGTCCCTGAAGCAGGGCGGGCATATCTTCGAGGCCTTGAAGCATGCCTTCGCTGACTCCGTGGTCCAGGGGAAGGAGGATAGTGGTATCGCTGTTTGGGTCGAAGAGACGCTGTCGGCGTCGGA